>CAQVQZ010000129.1 GCA_948902155.1 uncultured Oscillibacter sp. | reverse complement strand
GGGGCGGTGAACCTGGTGCTCCAGGCCATCGGCACCATGACGGTGCTGGCCTGCCGGTGCTGCAGCTGCGACACGGTGGTCCTCACCGGCTCCGTGACGACGCTGTCCCAGGTGAAGCCCAATTTTGAGAACTTTCAGCGGCTCTACGGCATCCGCTACCTCATACCGGAGCGGGCCACCTTTGCAACGGCTATCGGTGCGGGGCTGTGCAGCCTGGAACGCAGGGCGGTGGAGTGATGGACCTGGAAGCCCTGCGCCTGGCGGAGGCGTTCTTCGCCGAGAAGCCGGAGGCCCTTCCGTCGGTCCGGGCCTTCCTCCTGGGGGCGCTGGAGCGCTGGCCCGGGGCGGAAATCGCCGTCCAGAAGTCCCAGGTGGGGCTTCGGGACCCCCGGCCCTTCTGCGCGCTGACGGCGCCGGGGAAGCGCGTCAGGGGCCGGGCCGTCCCCGGGGCGGTGCTGTCGCTGTTTCTGCCCCGGCCCCTGGAGTCGGATTGGCTGATCCTGGCGGTGGAGGCGTACCCGGGGCGGTTTACCAACCACCTGGTCCTTCCGGCGGACCCGGGGGAATTGGGCGGGGACCTCTGGGCCTGGACCGCCGAGGCCCGCCGGTTCCGGTGCGGAAAGGACTGAAGAGGGCGGCGCCGCCCCCGGGAAGCCGGGGAAACGGGGCATCCTAAGCGGAGAACAATTCCGGGCGGAGAGGCCCGGAGACAGAGAGAGGCGGGCGCAGGCATGAAAATTACTCTGGTCGTCATGGCGGCGGGGCTGGGCTCCCGCTACGGCGGAAGCAAGCAGGTGGACGGCATCGGGCCCCACCATGAGATCCTGATGGAATATTCCATCTATGACGCCCTCCGGGCGGGTTTCGGCAAGGTGGTCCTGGTCATCAAGCCCGGCATGCGGGAGATGATGGAGGGCATCTGCGGCCGCTATCTCTCCGGGAGGAGCGCCCTGGACGGAAGCCCGGTGGAGGTGGACTATGTCTATCAGGACTTCTCCTCCATCCCCTCGTTCTATTCCGTGCCGGAGGGGCGGACGAAGCCCTTCGGCACCGTCCACGCCTTCCTCTGCGCCGAGAGCGCGGTGCGGGAGCCCTGCTGCGTCATCAATGCCGACGATTTTTACGGCTTCGACGCCTACCGGGCCATGGCGCGGGAGCTCCGCCGCCTCCCCGAGGCGGGGCAGGCCACGATGGTGGGCTATCTTCTGAAAAACACCGCCAGCCTCCACGGAACCGTGGCCCGGGGCATCTGCGTCCAGCGGAACGGCTTTCTGGAGCGGGTCCAGGAGACGGCGAAGATTCAGCTCTACCCGGACGGCACCCTCCGGGATCTGGAGACGGACCGCCCTCTGGACCCCAACGCGGTGGTTTCCATGAATTTCTGGGGCTTCATGCCCTCGGCGTTCCCCGTTCTGCGGCGGGATTTTGAGGACTTCCTCCGCCGGGCCGGGGACGATCCCAGGGCGGAGTGCCTTCTTCCCGACGCGGTGGACCGGCTGCTCCGGTCGGGGGCGCTGCGGGTTTCCGTCCTCTCCTCCGCCGGGCAGTGGTTCGGCATGACCTATCACCAGGACCGGGAGACCGTGGCCCAGGATCTCCGGCGCCTCCACGAGAGCGGCGAGTATCCGGCCAGCCTGCGGGGCTGAGGGGCATAGCGGGAGTCCGGCGGGCATAGACTGGATGGAGCCGGAAGGCCGGGGAACATTTGCCGGCAAATATTTAACAAATTGTTTCGACTTTTTTCGAGGGTTTTCGCGTATAATAAAAAGAGAGTATTTCCCGGCCTGCCGGGATGGGATAGATGAGGAAGGGATCGGTCTATGGAAGGGAAACGGGAGAGCCGCCGGACACGTCGGCGGACCCATGCGCTGGCCGCTCTGGCGGCGGCAGTGCTGCTGCTGACCACCGGCGCGTCCAGCGGGGCGGCGGTGACCTCTCCGCTGGCGGAGGCGGCGGAGCCCGTGCTTTGCAAGGCGTCTTTCAAGAGCCGGGAGGCTTCGAAGGCCGCGGAGCTCCGGAGCAAGGCCCTGCCGGAGGAGGAAGAGCCGCCGGAGGAGGAGCCGCCCTCCCCCCTGCCGGAGACGGCGGCGGTGGAGGATACATATTTTGACGGCGCGGTCTTTCTGGGGGACTCCCGGACGGAGGGGCTCTCCCTCTACAGCGGCCTGAAGACGGGGCATTTTTACACCGCCGTGGGGGCCACGGTGGAGTCCGTGTTCTCCAAGAACGCCTGGGAGACGGAGAGCGGGGAGAAGATTCCCCTGCTGGACGCGGTGGCGGCGCAGGAGTGCGACAAGATCTACGTCATGCTGGGCATCAACGAGTTGGGCTGGACCAAGACCAAGACCTTTCACGACCAGTACGCCAAGCTCATCGACCGCCTTCGGGAGGATCACCCCGAGGCCAAGCTGGTCCTCCAGTCCCTCCCCCCGGTCAGCGCCAAGCAGGAGGCAAAAAAGACCTATGTCAACAACGGGCGCATCGCGGCCTATAACGAGGTCATCCGGACTCTGGCGGAGGAGAAGGCGTGCTATTTTCTGGATGTGGCGGCCTGCCTCACCGGAGAGGACGGGCTGCTTCCCAAGGACCTGAACTTTGACGGAATCCACCTGAACCCCGCCGGGTGCCGGATCTGGCTGAACTGCCTGCGGACCCACAGCCTGGAGGACGAGGCCATCGCCGCCGCTGTGGAGAAGAACTGAGCATTTGGGCAACGATAAAAAAGCGGAGACGGTTCGTCTCCGCTTTTTTCGTCTCATGTTACCGCCGCCGCCAGCTCCCGGGCAAAGGCCCGGGCCCGGGTTTCCTTCTCCCCGTCCATGAAGACGGTATCATAGCCCAGGTGCCGCTCTGCGCGGCCCCCCAAATACCGGAGGCCGGAGTGCTTGCAGTAGCGCCGCATGCCCTCTTCAAAAAGGTCCGTCCCTCTCTCCGGGCGGTAACCGCAGGTCATCAGCAGGGCCAGGGACTTCCCCGCCCAGAGGGAGGGGCCCCTCTCCCCGCCGTAGAACTTGTTCATGCCGTAGACCAGCCGGTCCAGCAGGGCTTTCATGGGCGGCGTGCAGTACCAGGAGTAAATGGGCGTGGCCAGCACCAGCAGGCCGCTGCCCAGAACCCTGTCAAACAGATCCGGGACATCATCCGCCTGGGGGCAGCCGAACACGGTCCAATCCTCCTGACACCGGCGGCACGCCGTGCAGGGGCGGATATCCCGGTCGTAGAGCCAGACCGTCTCCGTCTCCAGGCCCGCCGCCGCCAGCTCTCCGCAGAACGGGGCCAGCAGGGCGGCGGTGTTCCCGTTCCTCCGGGGACTGCCCATGAGAATCAGGGCCCTCATCACACCACAGCCTTGGCCCTCCGTCCCAGACGCTCCGGGACGGGACGCTCCGCGGCGGTCCGGCGGGGCGCCTCCGCCGCCTCCGGGACCCGCTCCGCCAGGCGCTCCCGGGCCACGGCCAGCATCAGCTTGATGCGGTTTTCCTGGTTCACCCGGGTGGCGCTGGGGTCGTAGTCAATGGGGGTGATGTTGGCCTGGGGATAGAGCTCCCGGATTTTGTTGATCATGCCCTTGCCGCAGATGTGGTTGGGCAGGCAGCCGAAGGGCTGGGCGCAGACGATGTTCTCGTACCCCGCCCGGACCAGCTCCAGCATCTCGGCGGTGAGGAGCCAGCCCTCCCCCATCTTGTCCCCGGTGCCGATGACCCCGTCGGTGAGCTTGATGAGCTCCCGGAAGGGCAGGGGTGCGTGGAAGCCGTTGTCCTTCAGGACCTGGATGACCACGCGCTCCATGCCCTCAATGTACTTGAGGACCAGATCGGACATGTGCTTTTCCAGGAAGGTCCCGCCGTAGAGCCGGGCGGTCTCCGAGGGGTTGTAGGCGCAGTACTGCACGAAGCCCATCAGCCCCGGCAGGTTCACCTCGCAGTCCTGGGACCGGAGGAAGTTCTCCAAATCGTTGTTCCCCAGGGGGGAGTACTTCACGTAGATCTCGCCGACCACGCCCACCTTCACCTTGGGGACCCGGCGGACGGGGATGGCGGCGAATTCCCGGGCGATCCGGGGCATGGCGGCCTTCATCTCCCGGTTGGTCCAGCCCTTGTTCTCATGGATCCAGCCGCAGATGGTATCCAGCCACTTCTCCTGGAGGCGCTCCGCGTCCCCCTTCCGGACCTCGTAGGGCTCCGTCTGGGCCCGGAGGGCCGCCAGCAGGTCGCCGTAGTAGATGACCGCCAGCAGCTTGCGCAGCATGTCCAGGGTCATGGGGAAGCCGGAGTCCTTCTCCAGGCCCGAGAAGTTCAGGCTCACCACCGGCACCTGGGGATAGCCCGCCTTCACCAGGGCCTTGCGCAGCAGGTGGATGTAGTTGGAGGCCCGGCAGCCGCCGCCGGTCTGGGTGATGATGAGGGCGGTGTGGTCCAGGTCGTATTTCCCGGAGGCCAGAGCGTCCAGGAACTGGCCGATGACCAGCAGGGCGGGGTAGCAGGTGTCGTTATGTACGTACTTGAGGCCCAGCTCGCAGACTCCGCTGCCGCAGTTCTCCAGCAGCTCGCAGGTGTAGCCCGCCTGCTCCATGACCGCCGCCAGGATGCGGAACTGCACCGGGGCCATGTTGGGGATGAGGATCTTGTGGGTCTTCTTCATCTCCGGCGTGAATTTGGGATAGGCTTCCATACGCTTCACTCCTGTTCGTCCAGGGCGGCGAAGAGGCTCCGCAGGCGGATGCGCACCGCGCCCAGGTTGGTGATCTCGTCGATTTTCAGCTCTGTGTACAGCTTCCCGGCGCTCTGCAAAATTGCCTGGGTCTCGTCGGTGGTAATGGCATCCACCCCGCAGCCGAAACTGACAAGCTGTACCAGATCGCAGTCCCGATGTTCGCAGCAGTATTTCGCCGCCGCGTACAGCCGGGAATGGTAGGTCCACTGATTCAGCACCGTGGTGGGGAATTTCTCCACCTGACTGCTGATCGCGTCCTCGGTCACCACCGCCGCGCCGGAACGGGTCAGCAGGGCGTCGATGCCGTGGTTGATTTCCGGGTCCGTATGGTAAGGCCGCCCGGCAAGAATGATAATGCGTCTGCCCTCGGCCCGGGCCTGCTCGATCACCCGCGCGCCCTCTTTCCGGATCTGGGCCATGTGGCTGGCGTACTCTGCATAGGCCGCGTCCGACGCCTCATGGATTTCCTTCTTTGTGATATCCGGGAAGCGGCGCTGTAAAATGCCGAAAATCTTCCGGGTAAAGTCCTTGGGACGGTGCAGGCCCACGTAATCGTAAATAAATTTCGTATTTTTGATTTCCGGGCAGTTCCCCGCGATGACTTCCGGGTAATAGGCGACTACCGGGCAGTTATAGTGGTTATCCCCCAGGCCCTCGTCAATGTTATAGGTCATGCAGGGATAGAAGATTGCGTCCAGGCCCAGTTTGCTGAGGAATTGGATATGTCCATGGGCCAGCTTTGCGGGGAAACAGGCGGTGTCGCTGGGAATGGTCGCCTGTCCCTTGAGGTAGAGGTCCCGGCTTGAAAGAGGGCTGTGGTACACGGCGAAGCCCAATTTTGTAAAGAACGCGTGCCAGAAGGGAAGCAGCTCCCACATATTCAGGCACAGGGGCAGGCCGATTTTCCCCCGTTTTCCGGGCACGGGCTTGTATCCTAAAATCAGCTTCCGTTTGTAGGCGCAGAGATTGCCTTCTCCGGTTTCGGCCCTGCCGGTAACGGGACGGTCGCAGCGATTGCCGCTGATGAAGGTCTGCCCGTCGGAGAAGGTATTGACGGTCAATTGACAGTTGTTTCCGCAGAGACCGCAGACCCGGCTTTCTGTCTTCTGGGAGAAAGCGGCCAGGGCGTTCCGGTCCAGAAGCGTGCTGACCTGCCCCGGGGACGCCTTGCCCCGACCGCAGAGCGCCGCGCCGTAAGCTCCCATCAGGCCCGCGATGTCCGGACGGATCACCTCCACGCCCATTTCCTTCTCAAAGGCCCGCAAAACCGCCTCATTATAAAACGTCCCGCCCTGGACCACCACATTCCGGCCCAGTTCTTCCGGGCTGGAGGCGCGAATGACCTTAT
>CAQVQZ010000128.1 GCA_948902155.1 uncultured Oscillibacter sp. | reverse complement strand
ATGGACAACGCACGGGGCCAGATCGAATGCGGCCTGTCCAAGTGCGATATCCTGAAGATTGCCGATAATGAGCTGGAATTTATGACCGGGACAACGGATTTTGACCGGGGCGCGGCGGTCCTGCGGCAGGCGTTTCCCAACATTCGTCTGCTGAATGTCATCGCCGGCGCGGAGGGCAGCTATTCCTATTATGAAGGGCTCCGGGTGTTTGTCCCCGCGCGGAAATTGAAAAACACGATCGAGACCACCGGTGCCGGGGATACCTTCTGCGCCTGCGTTCTGAACTACATTCTCGATCACGGGCTGTCCGGGCTGAGGGAAGAGGAGCTGCGCGAGATGCTCTCCTTTGCCAACGCCGCTGCGGCGCTCGTTACGACCCGGAAGGGAGCCCTGCGAGTCATGCCGTCCAGGGAGGAGATCAACGGTTTGCTGTAATATGCCGGGCACCAGGATACCCAGCTTATGTCCGATCAGCGGTGTTAATGGCGCGCCACCCAAAAACAAGCACCAAACGGCGGTTTTGAAAAACAACAGATTTCAAGACCGCCGTTTTCAGCGCACCGGCGGGCGCACGTTCTAACGGAATAATATTGAAAATACCGGTATCTTTTCCGGCAGTGTTCAAAAACTCAAATTACCTATTGACAAGCTGGGTAATTATGCTATAATCCAATTACCAATAAAGATACTAGGTAATCAAAACGGAGGATTCCCTATGAAAATCTATGCCGATAACGCGGCCACAACGAAGATGAGCCGGACCGCTGTGGACGCTATGCTGCCCTATATGGACGAGATCTACGGCAACCCCTCCAGCCTCTACACCTTCGGCCAGAGGGCCAGGGAGGCCCTGGAGGACGCCCGGGGGCGAATCGCCGCCTGTCTTGGCTGCGAGGCAAGGGAGCTCACCTTCACCTCCGGCGGCAGCGAGGCGGACAACCAGGCCATTCGTTCCGCCGCCGCCCTGGGGGCCCGGAAGGGCAAGCGCCACATCGTCTCCACCGCCTTCGAGCACCACGCAGTGCTCCACACCCTGAAAAGGCTGGAGGGCGAAGGCTTTGCCGTCACCCTGCTGGACGTCCACGAAAACGGCCTGGTGACGCCGGAGCAGGTCCGGGCGGCCATCCGGCCCGACACCTGCCTGGTAAGCGTCATGTACGCCAACAACGAGATCGGCACCGTCCAGCCCGTCTCGGAGATCGGCGCAGTCTGCCGGGAGGCGGGGGTGCTGTTCCACACCGACGCGGTCCAGGCGGCGGGGCACCTGCCCATCGACGTGGGGCCGCAGAACATTGACCTTCTCTCCCTCTCCGCCCACAAGTTCCACGGGCCCAAGGGCATCGGCGCCCTGTACGCCCGCCGGGGCGTGGCCCTGACGAACCTCATTGAGGGCGGGGCCCAGGAGCGGGGCCGGCGGGCCGGGACGGAAAACCTCCCCGCCATCGTGGGCATGGCGGCGGCGCTGGAGGAGTCCTGCGCCCATCTGACGGAGAACGCCGTCCGTATCTCCGCCCTGCGGGACAGGCTCATCGCGGGCCTTGCGGAGATTCCCCACAGCGTCCTGAACGGCGACCCGGCAAAGCGGCTCCCAGGGAACGTGAATTTTTGCTTTGAGGGCATTGAGGGCGAATCCCTGCTGCTTCTGCTGGACGACAAGGGCATCTGCGCCTCCTCCGGGTCCGCCTGTACCTCCGGGTCCCT
This sequence comes from uncultured Oscillibacter sp., assembly GCA_948902155.1. The sequence goes on along the minus strand of CAQVQZ010000128.1, from coordinate 4,505 downwards.
GGACCCCAGCCACGTGCTGCTGGCCATCGGGCGGCCCCACGAGATCGCCCACGGCTCTTTGCGGCTGACCATCGGCGAAGAGACGACGGAGGAGGAAGTGGAGTATCTAATCGAAGCCGTCCGGGACGTGGTTTCGTATCTGCGGAGCATGTCCCCGGTGTGGCGGGACCTGGAGAGCGGCAAGGCAACCCATATCATCTGAGGAGGATTGAAATCATGGCATTATACAGCGAGAAAGTAATGGACCATTTCCGCAACCCCCGGAACGTGGGGACCATCGAAAACGCCGACGGCGTGGGAGAAGTGGGCAACGCCAAATGCGGCGACATCATGAAAATCTACCTGAAAATCCGGGACGGCGTCATCGAGGACGTGAAGTTCCAGACCTTCGGCTGCGGAAGCGCCATCGCCTCCAGCTCCATGGCCACGGAGCTTATCAAGGGCAAGCCGGTGTCCGAGGCCATGGCCCTGACCAACAAGGCGGTGGCCGAGGCCCTGGACGGCCTCCCGGCCCACAAGCTCCACTGCTCCGTCCTGGCGGAGGAGGCCATCAAGGCGGCGCTGAAGGACTACTACGACCGGCAAGGCGTGGCCTATGACCCGGCCCAGTTTCCGGACTGCGCCCACTGTGAAGGCTGTGGGCGGTAAGGTTTTGGTGGCCATGAGCGGCGGCGTGGATTCCTCCGCCGCCGCTCTTTTGCTGAAACGGCAGGGCTATGACTGCGCGGGCTGTACCATGAAGCTCTTTGACAGCGAAGACGCGGGGCTCAGCCGCCGGACCTGCTGCTCCCTGGAGGACGTGGAGGATGCCCGGGCGGCGGCCTTCCGGCTGGGGATACCCTACTATGTGTTCAACTTCAAGGACGCATTCCGGGCGGCGGTGATGGAGAAGTTCGCCGCCGGTTACGAAGGCGGTCTAACGCCCAATCCCTGCGTTGACTGCAACCGGTACCTGAAATTCGGGCGGCTTCTGGAGCGGGCTAAAGTGCTTGGCTGTGATTATCTTGCCACCGGCCACTACGCCAGGATCGAAAAACGGGACGGGCAGTATGTCCTGAAAAAAGCGCTGGATCAGTCAAAGGACCAGAGTTATTTTCTCTACGGCATGACCCAGGACCAGCTTGCCCATACCCTGTTCCCTCTGGGAGGGCTCCAAAAGTCCAAAGTCCGCAAAATTGCCTGGAAAGCTGGACTCGCCAATGCGGGAAAACGGGATAGCCAGGATATCTGCTTTGCCCCGGATGGGGACTATGCCGCCGCCGTGGAGCGGATTTCCGGCAGAGCCGCCGTCCCCGGAGATTTTGTGGATACCGCCGGGAGGGTCCTAGGAACCCACCGGGGCGTGATTCACTACACCGTCGGTCAGCGGCGGGGCCTGGGAATCTCCGCGCCGGAGCGTCTTTATGTCTGCGGCGTCTCCGCAGAAGACAACACCGTTACCCTGGGCGGAAAAAAGGCGCTGCTCCGGGCCTGGATTGAAGCGGGAACGTTTCATTGGATTTCCGGGACGGCTCAGGAGCGGCCGTTTTCCTGCGGCGTCAAGCTGAGGAGCACCCAAAAGGAGTTGCCCGCCACGGCCTATCCCGCCGGAAAAGGCCGGGTGCGCGTGGTATTTGACGAACCCCAGCGATCTCCTGCCCCGGGCCAGGCGGCGGTGCTTTATGACGGAGACACGGTGCTGGGCGGCGGAGAAATTCTTCCCTCAGACTAGCCGGACACTATCCAAAGGATACAACGGATACGATACCGGAAGGAGGCACGCTGAATGGATAATCCTCTTCGTTACCAGATGACGGGATACGACTGCGGCCCCACCTCCATGCTCAATGCCGTCAGCTATCTCTTTCGCCGGGAGGAGATCCCGCCGGAGATCATCCGGAGCGTCACATTGTACTGTCTGGACTGCTTCGGCCCGGACGGGACCTGCGGGAAATGCGGCACCTCCTGCATGGCCATGATGTTCCTCAGCAGCTGGCTGAGCGGCTTCGGCCAAGCGGGGCACCTGCCGGTTTCCAGCCAATACCTCTCCGGGCAAGAGGTGAATTTCTCCCAGAACGGAAGGCTGCTGGATACCCTGTGCCGGAGAGGGGCCGCCGTGGTCCGGGTGGATCTCGAGGGCTGGCACTATGTGCTGCTGACAGATGTGCGGGGGGATATGGTTTACTTTTTTGACCCCTACTACCGGCCAAGCCCCTTTGACGACCCGGCCCTGCAAATGGATGAAGCCCATCCGGCGTCCTATAACCGGATCGTACCGGTCCGCTATTTTGAGGGAACCGGCGTCTATGCCCTTCCCCCTCCGGAGGAACGGGAGGCCGTCCTGCTGTTCAATGAGAACACAAAGCTGACAGAGGAAAAAACGGTAGAATACATGATTTAAAGGGAGCGCATTCACTATGCCCCATAGAGCATCTTATCGAGGACCTCTGATCCTCATTGCTTGTGTAGCCCTGGGTGCTGTCCTGGGCCTTTCCCTGGAAGAAAAGGCGGCCTTTCTCTACCCCATCGGACAAATCTGGTTGAACCTGCTATTCGTTCTGCTGGTGCCGCTGATCTTCTTCTCCATCTCCAGCTCCATCGCCGGGGTCAGTGACACCAGACGGGTGGGGAAGATGCTGGCCCTGACCATCGGTGTATTCGTGGTCACCGCCGCCGTCGCAGGAATTTATATGTTTGCCGTCACAGGGATCTTCGGCGTAGACACCTCCATTCAGCTGGGTGGGGCGGAGGCAGAAGCGGGAACCGCCGTCATGAGCGTGGGGGACCAGATCGTCAACACCTTCACCGTCAGCGATTTTCCCCTGGTGATCTCCCGGAGCCATATCCTGGCCCTCATCGTCTTTACGGTGTTCTTCGGCGTCACGGTGTCCTTGCTGGGAGAAAAGGGCCGCCCCGTGGCGGAGTGGCTGGGCCATCTGTCCCTGGTGTTCTACAAGATGGTAGAGCTTTTGATGAAGCTGGCTCCCCTGGGTCTGCTGGCCTACTTTGCCAACCTCACCGGGACCTACGGTGCGGACCTTCTGAAAAGCTACGCCCGGGGCCTGCTCATTTACTATCCGGCAGCCATTGTCTACTTCTTCGTGTTTCTGGCCCTTTACGCCTTCCTGGCGGCAGGCCCCTGGGGTGTGAGGAACTACTTCAAAAACATCCTCACCCCGGCCCTGACAGCCCTGGGCACCCGCTCCTCCGCCGCGGCCCTGCCCTTGCAGCTGGATGCCTGCGACAAACTGGGCGTTCCCCGGGAGGTCAGCTCCGTGGTGGTGCCGGTGGGCGCTACCTGCCACATGGACGGGGCCTGTATCGCCACCATCTATGAGATCGTCCTTTGCTGCGCCCTGTTTGGCCACCCGCTGAACAGCGTCGGGGACTTTGCCTTTGCTCTGGTGATTGCGGTGGCCGGTTCCGTGGCGGTGTCCTCCGTTCCCGGCGGCGGCGCGGCCATGGAAACCATGGTGATTTCCGCCTTCGGTTTCCCCGCCGCGGCCCTGCCGGTGCTTCTGATGATGACCCAGCTCTTTGACGCCGGGTGTACCCTCATCAACTCCTGCGGGGATACGGTCGCCTCCATGTTGGTAACCCGGATTCTCTACGGGAAGGATTGGTACAGAGAAAACCTGAATGCGGGGGGACAATCAGATGAATGACAGCACACAATGTATGGGAACCCATTGTGAGCGCTCCGACTATCGTCCGGATATTCACGGCACCCTGATTCCCGGCAGACGGGGGCGGCTGCTTTCTGTCCTTTACACCGCCGGAGGGGCGGGGCCGCATCCCGTCGTCCTGCTGTTCCACGGAATCCCCGGCTGCGAGCGGAATTTTGATCTTGCCCATTTCCTCCGCCGGGCAGGCTTCCATGTGCTGGTGTTTCACTACAGCGGTAGCTGGGGCAGCGACGGGGATTACTCCCTGACTCATGATCTGGAGGATGCCAACACGGCGTTGAACTGGCTCCTGGCAGATGAGGCCCACGGAATTGACAAACATCGCATCTATGCTGTGGGGCACAGTCTGGGCGGCTTCGTCTGCGCCCATTTGACGGCCTGCCGGACGGAAATCCGTGCCGGAGTCCTGCTGATGCCCTGCGATATCGGGCGACTTCCTCAAATTGCCGCTGAAAATCCCCGCGCCGCCGGAACGATCCGCCAGGTGCTGGAGGACAGCGCCCTATGGCTGAACGGCACCAGCGGAGAGGCCCTGCTGGAAGAGGCGGTCACACACAGCCGGGAATTTTGTCTGGAAGGCTTGGCGGAACCGCTGTCAAGGAAACCGGTCCTGTGCATTGCCGGGAGTCTGGACGTCCACACGCCTCCGGAACTCCACTGCGCCCCTCTGGAACGGGCCGTCCAAAATCGAGGCGGCGTCATGTTCCACACGGTCAGTTATCCAGCGGACCACTTCTTTTCCGACTGCCGGGAAACCGTCGCCAAGACAGTCGAGAGCTTTCTCCTGGAACAGCTTTCTATTGAAAAGAGCTGACCATAAGGGCCGCCGGGTCCCGCAGA
>CAQVQZ010000127.1 GCA_948902155.1 uncultured Oscillibacter sp. | reverse complement strand
GCATCATCGAGGGGGCCAGCGAGGGGGCGGGCCTGGGCCACGACTTCCTCCGGCACATCGACCGCTGCCGCCTGCTGGTCCACGTGGTGGACGTCTCCGGCAGCGAGGGCCGGGACCCTGTGGCGGACTTCGACGCCATCTGCGAGGAGCTGAAGCAGTACAGCCCGGACCTGGCGGAGCGGTCCCAGATTGTCGCCGCCAACAAGACGGACATCATGGAGAATCCCGAAAACCTGGAGGCCCTCCGGGCCCGCGTGGAGGGGCTGGGGTACCCGCTCTTTGAGATTTCCGCCGCCGCCCACCAGGGCACCTCGGCCCTGGTGAAAAAGATCGCGGAGCGGCTGTCCGTCCTGCCGCCGGTGACGGTGTACGAGCCGGAGTATGTGCCCCGGAAGCCCGCCATCGACTCCTCCGCGCCTCTGGACATCCAGCATGAAGACGGCGTTTGGTTCGTGGAGGGCCCCTGGCTCCAGCGGCTCATGGCCAACGTCAACTTCGGCGACTACGAGAGCCGCATGTGGTTCGACCGCACCCTCCGGGAAGCGGGGGTCTTCCAGACTCTGGAGGACATGGGCATCCAGGACGGCGACACGGTTTCGATGGACGGCTTTGAGTTCGAATACCAGAGATGAGATAGGAGTTATGAGATATGAGATAGGAGATAGGAGATAGGAGATAGGAGATAGGAGATAGGAGATATCGCCCCACTGAGGGAATATCTCCTATCTTCTATCTCCTATCTGAATCAGGCTCCGGCGAAGCGGAATGCGACGCCTACCACGGCGGAGAGGCCGATGAACACGATGGGGTGCAGGTTTTTTACTTTGGGCACGTAGTTCGTCAGAATCAGGAGCACCGCCGCCAGGAGCAGGCCGGGGATGTTGAAGAGGCTCCCGCCGCTGAGGAGGGGGGTCTTGAGGAAGCCGCCGGCCTGGGCGGCCAGCTGGACGCTGGTCAGCACCTCTAAAATCACGGAGACGCAGGCCGCGCCGATCAGGCCCGTGGAGGCGGGGCGGAGGCCGTAGAAGGCGTGGTCTACGTATTTGTTGTTCCGGAAGCTGTGGAGCACCGCCGCCACGATCAGGATGACGATGATGGAGGGAGTCACTTCTCCCAGGGTGGCGATGACCGCGCCGGGGACCCCCACCACGGTAAAGCCAACATAGGTTGCCATGTTGATGCCGATGGGGCCGGGGGTGGACTCCGACACCGCCAGCATGTTCATCAGGTCGCCGTAAGTGTACCAGCCGGTGGATTCGCCGATGGCCTGGAGGAAGGGCAGGGTCGCCATGCCGCCGCCTACGGCGAAAAGGCCGGTCTTGAAAAATTCCCAGTAGAGCTTTAAGAGAATCATGTCCGCTTCGCCTCCAGGTTCTTCAGAATGATGCCCGCCAGGGCCGCGCCGATGACGAACCAGACCGGGGAGAGCTTCAAAAACAGCCCGCCCAGGAGGACCACCACGAAAATCACCGCCGTCCGCGCATCCACCACGGACTTTTTCAGCAGCTTGGCCACCGCGTTGAAAATCAGCACGCAGACGCAGACCTGGATGCCCGCGAAGGCGTTCTTCACCCAGGCCAGACCGGCGAAGTTGGAAATCAGGCCCGCCAGCAGGGAGATGATGATCAGGGAGGGGAAGACCACCCCCAGCGTCGCCACGATGCCTCCCGCCACGCCGCCGTACTTCTGGCCGATGAAGGTAGCGGTGTTGACGGCGATGATACCCGGCGTACACTGTCCGATGGCGTAGTAATCCGTCAGTTCCTCCTCGGTGGCCCAGTGCTTGTTGTCCACCACTTCCCGCTGGAGGATGGGCAGCATGGCCATGCCGCCGCCGAAGGTCATGACCCCCATTTTCGCGAAGGTCCAGAACAGGACCCAGAGGTTTTTGAATGTGCTCTTTTCTTCCATAAAAACACCCTTCTATCAATTAGGAATTAGGGATTAGGAATTTTGGGGGATTGGGAGCAATTCCTAATTCCTCATTCCTAATTCCACATTTTTCACTCAGTGTAGCCCCACAGGCCCCGGACGGAGACTTCGCCGGAGCGGACTGCCCGCTCCTTCCCCGCCGCGTCCCGGACCACCAGGCTGAACTCTTCGTCGATGTCCACCGCCTGGGCGGTCTCCCGCTCTCCGCCGCCGAAGGGGATGAGCTGCACCGTTTTCCCCAGGTTTACGCAATCCCGGCGGTAGGCCGCGAGATAGGCCGACAGGTCCCCCGCCAGCAGGGCGGCATAGATCCGGTCCAGCTCCTCCAGCAACGCCGCCGTCAGGCGGGGCCGGGACACCGGCTTTCCCAGAGCCTGGAGCAGCGATGTGGCGATTTCCCGGACCTCCGGGGAGAAATCCTCCGCCCGCTGGCCCACGTTGATGCCGATGCCCAACACCAGGGACTGAAGCCGCCCCGTCTCCGCCTCCAGGGACATCTCCGTCAGGATGCCGCAGAGCTTTTTCCCGTTCAGCACCGGGTCGTTGGGCCATTTCAGTCCCGGACGGACGCCGCAGACCCGCTCCACGGCCCCGCAGACCGCCACGCCCGCCAGAGCCGTCACCGGCAGCAGGCGCTCCGGCGGCAGCGCCGGGCGCAGCAGCACCGACAAATAGATGCCCCGGCCCTTGGGGGACTGAAAGGAGCGGTCCATCCGACCCCGGCCCGCCGTCTGGCTGTCGGCGGTCACCGCCGTGCCGTCGGGGGCTCCGGATTGGGCCAGAATCTTGGCGCGGTTGTTGGTGGAATCCAGCTCGTCGAGGCAGCGGAGCTCCCGGCCGATGATGGCCGTCTCTCCCAAAAAGCTCCGGATCTCCGCCGCCGTCAGGGCATCCGGCGCGGCGGCGAGACGGTAGCCCAGGCCGGTCCTGGCCTCGATCTCATAGCCCTCCCGCCGCAGGGCGTCCACCGCCTTCCAGACCGCGGCGCGGCTCAAGCCCAAGCGGCGGCTCAGCTCCTGGCCCGAGAGAAACGCGTCCTCCCGCCGCAGCAGCGTCAATACCTCTTCCCGGCTGCTCATGCCATCCCTCCTTATGAGGGCCTGTTTGAACTGCGGCAAAACGTCCGTATTCCAACAAGCCCTAAGCGGAATCAGTTTAGCACATTTTCCCGCGGCTGTAAATATGGAAAGAGTGCTTGGGTGTTCCGGAATGTCGTTGGGCCAGGGCAAAAAAAGAAAAAGGCCCCTTTGGAAAGGGGCTCCCACCGGAGGCGGGTGGGGATTGTTCTCCAGAGTTGTTCAATTGCAGGCTTGGTATAGAACAATCGTCTGGAGAACAATCCCCCACCACGTCGTCGGAAAAAATTCCGCTCCGTTCCGTCGCCGCCCGAAGGGCGACGACTCCACCCGCTCCATTCCTTCCTCCTCTCCCCACAAAATCTGCGGATTTTGCGGGGTCCCGGGGTGTGCCCCCCCTTTTTTCAAAAGGTGGCTTTTTTTAACTCAATTGAAGCGCTCCTTTTCCCGGACCCGGCGGTTTACAGCGCCTTGTCCAAAACCTCCATATACATCTCCGGCGGGAAAGCTCCCACCTTCCGGTCGAACTCCCGGCCCTGCTTCAAAAACACCACTGTGGGGATGTTCATCACCCCGAAGCGCCGGGCCAGTTCCGGTTCCTCGTCCACGTCCACCTTGGCCACCAGGGCCTTGCCCTCGTAGCGGACCGCCAGGTCCTCCATCACCGGGCCCAGCATCCGGCAGGGGCCGCACCAGGCCGCCCAAAAATCCACCATGGCCACAGGGGCCGCTTCCACCGCCGCGTCAAACTCTTCCGTCTTCAAATGCTTCAAAGCCATATCCATTCTCCTTCGTTTTTATTCATCCCAGACCCGGTTGCCGTCGCAGAGACTGCCGTACACACCGGGCCCCATAGCGCGTTAAAGTTCTTTTGCTTCTTTTCTTACAAGAAAAGAAGCGGCTCTCTGCCCTGCAATCTGTCCTTCGCCGATGGCTTTCGACACCTGAAGGGGACCGCCTACGCAGTCTCCAGCGGCGAACACTCCGGGGAGATTCGTCGCCATCTGCCGGTCCACCGCCACATAGCCGTTCTCCATCACCAGGCCGGGGAACATCTCGCCGGGGGCCATGGCGGGCCGCAGAAGAAACACGCCTTCCACGTCCTCCGTCACGCCGTCGCAGATCACGGACTCCACTTTTTCCGTACCCTGGATGGCGCAGTCCTTCGGCTTGTCAAAATAGGCGACCCGGCACCCGATGCCCTCCAAAAACGCCGCCTCTTTCCTGGCGGAAACCGCGTAGCCCAGCACCGCTACCTTGCGGCCCCGGTAGAGCATGCCGTCGCAGGTAGCGCAGTAGCTCACGCCCCGGCCCAGAAGCTCCTCCTCGCCGGGGAACTTCTTTCCACGGGGGACCGCCCCCGCCGCCAGGACCACCGCGCCGCCCTGCACCATCTCGCTCCCGACGCCCACATACCACTGCTCCCCCGAGCGCAGGGCGCTGAGGGCTTTGCCCTCCAGAAACTCCGCGCCGGCGGAGGCCGCATGGTCACGGAGCGCCGTCAGCAGCTCCGGCCCGCTGAGGCCCGGAAGCCCCAGGCAGTTGTCGATCCGCTTCGCCCGCCAGAGGGGGCTTTCCTCCGGGGGATTGGAGACTACCAGGGCCGTCCGGCCTCTGGCCCGGACGTTCAGCGCCGCCGACAGCCCCGCCGGGCCGCCGCCGATAATTACGACATCATACGCCACTTCAGCGCCTCCTTTTGCTTCTTTGGTTTCTAGTATACCCCAGATTGCCGGAAATTTACAGTTGCAATTGCAACAATTTTTGCATCTGGCAGGCCGGACAGAAAAATATCCCGCCCCGGCGCCGCTTTCGGTTGCTTTTGGGGTGGGAGTCTGCTACACTAGGGGGGAGCCGGACCGCCAGGGACGGCCGGCTCCCTATATTCAAAAAAGCGGCGGCGCCGGACCCAGGGGCGGACGCTGCGCGGAGTTGGGGGCGTCTCGGCCGCTTGGGCTATCCTATGCGCCTCCGGGCCGGACCGTCACCGGGCTTGGGACCCCCGTCCCGGCGGAACCGCCGCCATACCAGCAGAAAAGAGGGGCTTTTCATGATTAAAATCGCACCTTCCATCCTCTCCGCCGATTTCGCGAATCTGGAGCGGGATATCCAGCGCATTTCCGACGCCGACTACGTCCATGTGGACGTGATGGACGGCGTGTTTGTCCCCAACATCTCCATCGGCATTCCGGTGGTAAAATCCATCCGGCCCACCACGACTTTGCCGCTGGACGTACACCTGATGATCGTCCAGCCGGTCCGCTATGTGGAGCAGTTCTGCGACGCGGGGGCGGACCTGGTGACGGTCCATGTGGAGGCGGACAGCGAGGAGAACATCCACGCCGCCATTGACAAGATCCACGCCAAGGGGAAGCGGGCGGGCGTCGTCCTGAAGCCCAAGACCCCCGCCGAGGCGGCGCTGCCCTTCCTGGAGAAGGTAGAGCTGATTCTGGTGATGACGGTGGAGCCGGGCTTTGGCGGGCAGTCCTTCATGGAGGACATGATGCCGAAGGTATCCGCTCTGCGGAAGCTGATCAACGAGAAGAATCCCGCCTGTGAGCTGGAAGTGGACGGCGGCGTAGCGCCGGACACCTGCCGGACCTGCATCGACGCCGGGGCGAATGTGCTTGTGGCAGGGAGTGCGGTCTATAAGGCTGCCGACATTCCGGCAAGAATCGCGGAGCTCCGCGGGGAGTGAAATGCTCCCCCCGAATGGGGGGAGGGGAATTTCGCCCTTCATCAAAGGCGGGGGGATTCAGCCACGATGGTGGCTGGTCCACTGCACCCCCCATTTTCTCTTTTTATTCCCGAATAAAAAGAGAAAACGGGCCGTGCACGGTCCAAAAGAGAAAAACAAGGGGACGCGGTTCTACGGGGGCGCGCAAGAGGTGCTTCCGGTTCCAGGAATGTCTCCAGCGCGCGGCGCAGATAGAGCGGGGGTTTTGTACCTCGGGGAATCGACTTTCGTCTAACTCGCTCAGCCGCTTACGCTGGCAGTTGGGGAAGCGCTGCGCCTACCGTTTTCCCGTTCCCTTTCAGTTCACACCAGAGTAGCGCCAGCGAAAAGAGAAGCAACTCGATTCGACAAACACCAAAACCCCCGCCTGCACCACGCTGCGGGAACAAATACTTCCTATCTTACCCCGCACCATATCGCGCCCCACGTCCCCCGTACCCCCCGTTTTAACCAACCGTCTTTTTCTCTTTTGGACCGTGCACGG
>CAQVQZ010000126.1 GCA_948902155.1 uncultured Oscillibacter sp. | reverse complement strand
CGCCGAAGCTGGTCAGGGTCTCCGCCAGGCGGCGGGAGTTGTTCCGCAGCTCCGCCCCGGCCTCCACGTGGTTCTCCCCCTGGTTCATCCGCAGGAGGTCCACCGGCGGGTAGAGATAGCCCCCTTCCTCGGAGGCCAGCTTTTCCTCGATCTCGGCGGCGACGGCGGCAGTCTGGGCGGCGACCTCCTTGGCGGTCTCCGCCTTGCTGCCCCGTGCAAACGTCTCCGGCGTCAGAGCGGGCTTTTCCGGCTCCGGCGCGGGCTCCGGCTCCGGAATCGGCGCTTCCGCCGTCCGGACCGGCTCCTGGAACAGCGGCTCCGGCGCGGCGGACGCGGACAGCTCCGGTTCCGGCACCGGCTCCGGCGGCGGGACGGGGATGGAGGTTTTCACCGGCTTCTCCGGCGCGGGAGCGGGCTTGGGCTCCGGTTTCGGCTCCGGCTTCTGGGCCTCCAGCACCTGATCCGGCGTGGGCAGCGCGTCGGCCTTGTGCCGGAAGAAGCCGGTGAACTTCCCGGCCTTCTCCGGCTTGGCGGGGCGGTCCTCGCCGTCCAGGGGGATGTCGATCTGGGGCTTGGGCCCGGCGGCGCGCCGCTTGGGCGGGTCTACCGGAGTCAGGCGGATGGCGGGCTCGGGCTGCTCCTCATACTGGGGCATGGCCCGCCGCCACTCGGCCAGCTCCGCCAGCGTCACCCGGAGGGACACAAACAGCAGCGTCATGAACTGCACCGTAAACAAGATCGTAGACGCCAGCGGGGAGAACACGGCGGCGGACCCGTTGGCCAGCACGCCGGACACGGCCCCGCCGGACTTCAGCGCCGTCCCGTCGGCCCAGATGGCCCCCAGCATCTTGAAGAAGGACGGCTCATAGACCTCCTTGCAGAACACCAGATGGGTCAGCGCGCCGAAGAAGGGCGGAAGCAGCAGGGCGCAGACGGTCCGGAGCTGCACCGGCCGTCCCCGGTGGAACAGCAGGATGAGCCCCGCCAGCACCAGCGACGGCCCCGCCAGCCAGTAGCCATAGCCAAAGAGCCCTTTCAAAAGCCTTGCGAAAAAGTCCAGAAACAGGGCGTTCACGCCGAAGTAGCTGACGAAGACGAACAGCGCCAGCACCAGCAGCACCCCCCCGGTAATCTCCCGGCGGATGGGCTGCTTCTGAGGGGCCTTTTTGGCGGACGCCTTTCCGCCGGACTTGCGGGAACTTGAGGATTTCTTTTGTGTGGAAGCCACGGTATGTACCTCCGAAAATCAGGAATCGGTCACTTCTGCGTGAGAATCAAAGCCAGGGTAACAATGCCCGCCAGCCAGCAGTAGCAGGCGAAGAAGCCGAACTTCCCCTTGTCGGCCACCAGCCGGATCAGCCGGATGCAGGCGTAGCCCACCACGGCGGACGCCGCCACGCCCACCAGATACTGCGGCACCTCCGCCCAGAGGATTTCCGTTTCCAGGGCGTCCTTGAGGCTGAGGATGTTGGCCCCCAGAATGGCGGGGATGGACATGAGGAAGGAGTACCGCACGGCGAATTTCCGGTCGAAGCCCACAAAGCACCCCACGGTAATGGTGGTGCCGGACCGGGAGATGCCGGGGCAGGTGGCCACGGCCTGCCCCACGCCCACCAGCAGCGCGTCCAGCATCGTGGCGGACTTCTCGGTCTTCCGCCCCCGGCGGACCCGGTCGCTGGCGAAGAGCAGGCACCCGGTAACCAGCAGAGCGAAGGCCACGAAGTACATGTTGTCCCCCAGCGCCTCGATCTTGTCCTTGATGAGCAGCACGGCGAAGAGGGGCAGGGTGCCCACGATGATGAGCACGATCATCCGCCGGGCCGGAGGCGCGTGGGCGGGAGTGGCGCCGTGGACGATGTCGCCGATGCCATAGAAAAACTCCAGAATCATATCCCGGATATCGTCCCAATAGGCGACAAACACAGCGAAGAGGGTGCCCAAATGGAGGAGCACGTCAAAAAAAGCCGGCGTCTCCGACGCGCCGGAGATGTTGAGCAAATGCTCGGCAATGGCGAGATGCCCGGAGCTGGAGACCGGCAGGAACTCGGTCACGCCCTGGATAACGCCCAGGAGGACGGAAGAGAGCAAGGTCAAAGGATTCACGCTCCTAACATGGGTGATTTTTCCGCGTGGAATATAGTATACCACGGACGGGCTGTAAATTCCAGTCACTTTTGAAAAAGATAAGAGCGGGAAAAAGATAGGCGTGAGGAGATAGAAGATAGGAGATATTTCCTTTGCAGGAATCTGCCCGGTTTTACGGGACTGCTTTGCACGGGGTTCGTTGAATGGGCCGGGCCATCCTCTCTCGGATATCTTCGATCTCCTGTCTCATCACTTCTATCTGTTCAAAGAATACGGTTCGTATTATTGCAGGATATCCTGCGTTTTTTCTTTGAGCACTTTGTCGGAATTTGACGAAAGCAGCCGTGCCGCCCCAAGACGGCGGACCGGCGCCGGGTTTTCGTAAAGGGCCATTTCTCCCGTTTTCCCCGCCTTTCCCGCCCGCCTTCTTCCCCCTGCCGGGAGACCTCCCAAGTTTTAAGAACTTGACATAAGACTTTCCATAAAAAACTTCTACCCAAAGTTATTCACACTTTCCACAGGGTTTTCCACATGCACCCTTCCTTTGATTTCAAAGCTTTCGCCAAGATATCCACCGTTTTCCCCATCCCAAAACCGGAGTTATCAACCCCCCTGTGAAAAAGACTAAGTTTACATAAAGACAACCCACCCGAAAATTTCTCTACCCGCGCATAAAACTTTCTCTGGACAAGGCCGATTTTTGTGGAAAAGAGGGATACTTTCACGCAAACCCCCGATTCCCGCCCCAAAAGAATGCAGGACGCAAACCGCGCCCTGCATTTTAAGCCCTTCATCCCAAATTTTTGTACGGACTCCTAAAAGAACCCGATAACCAACAGGAGACAGCAGACGCCCCAACGGATATCTCCGATCTCCTCACTCCTGTCTGCCCCTCATCCTGAGATGATCCTCTCCAGCTCCGCCTTGACCTGGGTATAGGCGTGATACGGAATCGGCAGGGTCTCCCCGGTAATCAGCGACACCTCGCAGCGCTGCACCGACATCACATACCGGGTGTTCACCGTGTAGCAGCGGTGAATCGGGCAAAACGTCTCCGGCAGCATGGCGTTCACCTCGCTGATGGACAGATCGCTCTGGATGATCTTGTCCACACAGTTCAGCTCCGCCTTCCGGTTCCGGCTCTGGACGTAGAAGATCATATCCGGCTGCACGAACAGCGACGTGCTCCCGCAGGGAATTGTCAGCCGCTTCTTCGGCGGGATCTCCAGCAGGATGTCCCGAACGAACTGATACGCCGACATCTCCAGCTTCGGCCCGTCCTCGTTCAGGGCGAAGGACGTGAGGAATTCATAGTTGGCGTGCAGCAGGGCCAGCTTGGTCTCGGTGCCTATGAGCTGGTAGATGAACGTGTAGGACGCCAGAATCTCCCCCCGTTCCAGCCCCGACCGTCCCACCTTGACCTCCGCCGTGACCGCCTGACAGCGGGGCGTGAGGGCCAGGGGATAATAGTCCTCCTCATAGACCTGGACCGGCTCCTTCCGGACCACGCCCTCCAGGCGCTTGCGGATGGCGTCCGCCCCGATGAGGATGCGTCCCCCGGTGCCCAGCCAGACGCTTTTGGGGGAAAGACTTGAAAAATATGGCTCCATATCCCCAGCGTAATAGCTCCGGGTAATCCGCCGGCTGAGGGCTGCCGTATCCTCCATCGCCGTCTTCATGGGGTCCGCCTCCTTAAAGTTTGTGATATAATTATCATAGCCAGGAGCCGTCAAAAAATCAAGAGGAAAGTAAAAACTTGGTAGTTTCGGCTGGAAAATTAGGAGATTCGGTCGTCCGTCAAAAGCCCCATTCCATCCCATAAAGCCCCCTTCTCCAAGGCCAATACCGCTCCCTTCGGCATATCCCCCCAAAAAGGCCCCTTTTAAAATCGCCTTCCTCTTAAGCTCCCTTGAAAAGGGAGCAGTCAGCCCTCCGGGCTGACTGAGGGTTTCCACCCCCAACCTCCCCACTCTCCCAAAAAAGAAACCCCCGCCACCGCGCCACCCCAGCGCAATGACGGGAATTTCCAACATTCACGAACTCACAGAATATGCACCGACTCCGGATCAAACACCAGCGAACAGCTCTCCCCCACCTGGTAAATCCGCTTATTCTTCGGATTATAATCCGTCAGCTTCACCAGCGTATTCCCCACGGCAACATGGTAATTCTGATAAGACCCCATAAAGCACGACAGCGCCACCTTGCAGGGCAGCCCGCCCTCGTCTGCCAGCACGGCGGACTCCGGCCGGAGCACCACGGTGTACTCCTTCCCGCGCTCCATGCCCTCCCGGGCGGGCACCCTGGCGGGATGCCCCTCCACGCTCAGCACGGCGTGGTCCCCGTCCATCTTGTCCAGGGTCCCCTTGAGGAAGTTGGCCTCGCCGATGAAGTCCGCCACGAACTCGTTCACCGGATGGTAATAGATTTCCTGCGGCGTCCCCATCTGGGCCACCACGCCCTTGTTCATGACGATGATGTTGTCGGACAACGCCATGGCCTCGCTCTGGTCGTGGGTGACGTAGATGGCGGTGATACCCACCTCCTGCTGGATGCGCCGGATCTCGGTCCGCATGGACACCCGCAGTTTCGCGTCCAGGTTGCTCAGCGGCTCGTCGAACAACAGCACGCTGGGCTCGATCACCAGCGCCCTGGCCAAAGCGACCCGCTGCTGCTGGCCGCCGGAGAGCTGGTTGGTCATCCGCCCCTCCATACCCGTCAGCTCCACCAAATCCAAAATGTGCATGACCCGCTTCTTGATCTCCTCGGCGGGAATCTTCCGCAATTTCAAGCCGTAAGCCACGTTGTCGAACACATTGTAATGGGGCAGCAGCGCGTAGCTCTGGAACACCATGGCGGTATCCCGCTTATTGGGCGTCAAGGCGTTGATCGCCTCGTCCCCCAGATAAATCTCCCCCTCGTCGGGACTCTCAAACCCGGCGATCATCCGCAGCGTCGTGGTCTTGCCGCAGCCGGAGGGCCCCAGCAGCGTCACGAAGGAACCGGGCTCGATGGTCAGGGAGGTATCCTTCACCGCGTAGAAGTCCTTTCCGGTTTTCGGGTCCTGGTAGATTTTCGAAATATGGTCCAGCCGGACGCCCTTTTTCGTCTTTTCCATGGCTTAGTCCTCCTCCTTGATTTTCCGGCTGGTGCCGAAGAACTTGATAAACAAATTCATCAGCAGCACCGCGCCGTAGGTAATGGCGATCAAAACCGTCGCGAAGGCGCAGGCGATGCTGTAAGCGCCCTTCTCGGCGAACTCGTTGATCTGCACGGTAATGAGCAGGAACTGCGGCGTCACCAGCAGAATGATGGCGGAAATGGCGGTAATGGACCGGACGAAAGCCGTCACCAACCCGCTGAGGAAGGAATCCTTGATCAGCGGCAGCGTCACCGTCATAAACACCCGGAAGCTGTCCGCCCCCATGTCGTAAGCGGATTCCTCGATAGACTTGTCGATCTGCCGCAGCGCGGAGATGCCGCTCCGGGTTCCGGTAGGCAGCGATCGGACCACAAACACGATAATGAGAATCAGCCCCGTCCCATAAATCCCCTGCAAAATGCCGGTGTGGAACAGTCCGCCGGAAAAGCCCCGTATGTAGCCCACGCCCAGCACGGTGCCGGGCACGGCCATGGCCAGCATGGACACGGCCTCGATGAACCCCTTGGCCTTGAACTTCCGCTTGACCACCAGATAGGAGATGATCATGGACAGCAGGGCGGTGATAGGAGCGGAGATGAGGGAGAGCACAAAGGAGTCCCGGAACGCCTGGAAACCCTTGTACCGGGTAAACACCTGAGCGAACCATTTGAAGGTGAGGGGGGTGAACTTGTACCCCCAGGTGGGGAACAGCGCCCCGATGGGCACGCATAGGTACATCATGATCACAAAGATAGCCGCCAGGGCGCGCAGGATGGTCAGCGGCAGGGTGACGCTGCGCTCCCCGATGAGCATACGCCCCCGGGATGCCTTACCCGTGAGGGTGGCGGCGGTCTTGGCTTCCAGGTAGTATTTCTGTACCGCAAACATCAGCAGGGTAATGGCCAGCAGCACCACCGCCATGGCCGCGGCCCCCACTTTGTCGTAGGCGCCGGTGATTTGCAGGTAGATGGTGGTGGCCAGGGTATCGTAGGAGCCGCCGATGATCA
>CAQVQZ010000125.1 GCA_948902155.1 uncultured Oscillibacter sp. | reverse complement strand
ACGCCACCATGGAGTTCTTCCTCTGCATCCTCTCCGCCGCCGTCATCGCCGCCGGGGGGCTGCTCATCATGCAGGGGGAGCTGAACGTCATCGACCTGACCACTTTCAGCCTTTACATCACCACCTTCGTCACCCCGGTCCGGAAGCTCTCCAACTTTGCGGAGCTCTTCGCCAACGGCACGGCGGGCCTGGGGCGCTTCATTGAGCTGATGCGGGAAGAGCCCTCCCTCAAGGACGCCCCCGGCGCCAAGGTCCTGGACCGGGTGGAGGGGAAGATCGACGTGGACCACGTGAGCTTTGCCTACCAGGACGATCTGGCCGTCCTCCGGGACGTGGACCTCCACATCCGCCCCGGCGAGACCTTGGCGGTGGTGGGGCCCTCCGGCGGGGGAAAATCCACCCTGTGCCAGCTGATTCCCCGGTTTTACGACGTCACCGGCGGGGCCGTCCGGCTGGACGGCGAGGACGTGCGCCTGGTCACCCAGGAGTCCCTCCGGCGGAACGTGGGCGTGGTCCAGCAGGACGTGTTCCTCTTCGCCGCCAGCATTCTGGAAAACATCCGCTACGGCCGTCCCGGCGCTTCCGAGGAGGACGTGGCCCGTGCCGCCCGGCTGGCGGAAATCTACGACGACATCGTCGCCATGCCCGACGGGTTCAACACTTACGTGGGCGAGCGGGGCGTGCTTCTCTCCGGCGGGCAGAAGCAGCGGATCTCCATTGCCCGCATCTTCCTGAAGGACCCGCCGGTGCTGATTCTCGACGAGGCCACCTCCGCCCTGGACAGCGTGACGGAGGCCAAGCTTCAGGAAGCCTTTGACAAGCTGTCCAAGGGCCGGACCACCATCATCATCGCCCACCGGCTCTCCACCGTCCGCAACGCGGACCGCATCGCCGTGGTAGAGGACGGGCACATCGTGGAGCTGGGGGCCCACGAGGAGCTGATGGCAAAGAACGGGGCTTACGCCGCCCTGGTCCGGACCCAGGAGCTGCACCATGGATAAGGGGGCGCTGCTGGACCGGCTGGGACTGGCCGGAGAGGACCGGGTGGCCCTGGCGAAGGTGCTGGACCGGGCGGAACAGGCGTCGAAGCGGAACATCCCCGCCGGGACGGATTTCCTCAGCCCCCAGCAGCAGATACAGGCGCTGGACCTGCTGCGGCTGGCGGGAATTGCCGAGACGGATTTCGTCCGATGGGGCGGCTATGAGGGCGCGGAGCGGCAGATATTCCTCTTCCTGCCGGACTGGATGGAGCCGGAGGACGCGGCGGCGCAGTCGCCCATCCGGTATCTCCGGGCGGAGTTCCGGGAGGACGAGAAGCTGTCCCACCGGGATTTTCTGGGAAGCCTGATGGGCATGGGCGTGGTCCGGGAGAAGATCGGGGACATTCTGGTGGCCCCGGACAGCGCGGATCTGCTGGTTTTGGACAGCGTGGCGGAGTTCCTGCTGCAAAGCTGGTCCTCCGCCGGGCGGGCGAAACTGCGGGTCTCCGCCATCGAGGCGGAGAATCTCCACATTCCCGTGGTCCAGCGGAAGGAGGTCCGGGACACCGTGTCCTCCCTGCGGCTGGACGCGGTGGCGTCCTCCGGGTTCCGGCTGGCCCGGGGGAAAGCTGCGGCCCTCATTGAGAGCGGCAAGGTACAGCTGAACTGGCGGGAGTGCGTGAAGCCGGACAAGCTTTTGGAAGCCGGGGACGTGGTTTCGGCCAGGGGATTTGGGAAGTTTGAATTGGCGGAAGTAGGAGGACTGACCCGGAAGGGGAGGATTTCCATTGTGCTGAAAGTCTATCTTTGAGAGTGAAGAGTGGAGAGTGAAGATGTCGGGTTTTGAAGAATAGCGGGATGAAAAACCGTATCTGTAAGGGAGGCTTTTGGAATGCTGGAATATGAGTTTGAGACAGTGCCGTGCGACTACGGAAGCGGATACAGCCTCTTCGGCGGCGTCGGCCTAGAGACGGACGGGCACCGGGAGATCATCCTCCGCCGGGCGGCGGAAGGCTGGCGCTACGCGGGTTTCGTCCCCAAAAAGCAAAGAGCGGGCGGATTCATTGAGTCCATTGAACTGATTTTCGAGCGGGAAACGGAGGGACAGGCATGACCAAAGAGCAGATCGACCGTATCAACGAGCTGGCCCATAAGGCCAAGACGCCCCAGGGGCTGACGGAGGAGGAGAAGGCCGAACAGGCCGTGCTCCGGCGGGCTTACATCGACTCCGTGCTGGGGAACCTCAGAGGCCAGCTGGACAACACCTATATCGTGGACGAGCAGGGCAACAAACGGAAGCTGAAGGAGAAAGAAGGCTGAACCATGGCGGATAACAGGAAACAAACGTCCGGCGGCGGGGACTGGGGATGGCCCTTGATCATCCTGTCCTTCTGCTTCGGTCTGTGGCCCATCGGGCTGGTGCTGCTGTTCAACAAGCTTTTCGCGGACGATGAAAAGAAGCCTGTCCAAAAGGCTCCGCCCCTGCAAAGAGCGGCGGAACAGACCTCCGCGCCTCACCAGCAGACCAAGGCCATCAAGGCGGTGAAGAAGGTCACCAAGTCCCCGGCGACCAAGAAATCCACCGCCCGGTGGCTGAAAATCATCGGCCTGATTGTGCTGTTTTTCGGCCTGAACGCTACGGGAGACGGGCTGAGCAGCACGCTGTGGGCCTTGCGGAACGGCGTGGAATCCTTCTGGTGGCTGGAGGACCTGCTGAGCGGGCTGGCCCTGGCCGCCGGAGGCGGGGCGATGCTGTTCAGCGGGTTCTCCATGGACCGGCAGCTCAAGCGGTTTTCCAAGTACCTCCTGGTCATGGGGGACCGGGAGGCCATGCCCATCGACGAGCTGGCCCGGACCCTGGGCTACTCCGAGCGGCGGGTGGAAAAGGACCTGGAGAAGATGATCGACAAGGGCTACTTCGGCGGGAAAGCGTACCTCAATGCGGAATTGGGCTACCTCTTCCGTTCCAGCGGAGCGGGGGAAGCCTTCCGGCAGCGGTTCGAGGACGCGCGGGAGGAAGAGGAAGCCGCGCCTCCGCCGCCCAAGGAGACGGAGGAGGGCTATTCCGGCATCCTGCGGAACATCCGCCGGGCCAACGACCGCATCGCCGACCCCGTCCTCTCGGCCAAGATCGACCGGCTGGAGGAGATCACCGCCAAGATTTTCAAAATCGTGGAGGAGGACCCGAAGAAGAAGGACCGTATCGGCACCTTCCTGAACTACTATCTGCCCACCACTCAGAAGCTGCTGAACTCCTACGCGGAGTTCGAGTCCGCCGGGGTGGAGGGGGAGAACCTCCGCCAGGCCAAGCAGCGGATTGAGACCACCATGGACTCCATCGTCAAGGGCTTCGAGCACCAGCTGGACGAGCTGTACAAGGCGGAGGCCCTGGACGTGGACTCCGACATCCGGGTCATGGAACACATGCTCCGCCGGGACACCGGCAGCGCGGAGGAGGATTTCGGCCTGGGCGGCTCCGCCGTCCAATCCTCGCCGGAGGATTTCTGAAAGATCGCGGAAAGCGGCCCGGTCTGCCCAGGACCGGGCCGCTTTTGGGGAATGCTAACCGCTGGTTGACAAAAAGAAAGGCGGGGGTTGGTGGAAGTTCCCCGCTTCCGTCTGCTATGCTGTAGCCCAGAAAGGAGGGATGCCCCATGACAACGGGCCAGCGAATCGCCCAGAAACGCAAGGAGCTAGGGCTGTCCCAAGAGGCCCTGGGGGAGAGGCTGGGCGTCTCCCGGCAGGCTATTTACAAGTGGGAATCGGACAGCGCCCTGCCGGAGATCGAAAAGCTCGTCGCCCTCAGCCGCCTGTCCAGCGCGTCCGTCGGGTGGCTGCTGGGCACAGAGGAGGAATCCGCGCCGGAGGGCGGGGAGCTGACGGAGGCCCAGGTGAAGATTCTGGAGGAGCTTGCCGCCCGGTATGCCCCCCGGCTGTCTCCCCGGCGGCTGGCGGCGGTGAAAAGCTGCGTGGCGGCGGGAGCGGTGTTCCTGTGCATCGTGTTCTACGGCTTCTCCCGGCAGCTCAACCGGCTGACGGAAAACTATTACCATCTCCAGACCTCCATCTCCGAGGTCCGCAACACCGTGGACGCCCAGGTCAGCAGCGTGTCCAACCGGGTGGAGGAAATTCTGAAGTCCCAGAACGACATTGCCGCCGACTATGGCATGGAGCTGCTGTCTGTGGACCCGGCTTCCAGCAGCGCCGTGTTTTGGGTCTACGCCGTCCCCAAGAATTACGTGGAGGGCATGACGGCGGAGTTTTCCAATTACAGCCGGGGCCGTCCCTATACCGTCTCCGTGTCCCAGGGCCAGCGGTTCGAGACGGAGCTGAAGTGCGGACTGCTGGAAGACATTACCCTCAGCGTGGACTTTGTCTATCCCGACGGGACCCGGCAGACCCAGCTGCTGAACACCTATCACGGGTTGTACGGGGAGACGTTCCCGGAGGTCCGGGTCGATTTCAGCTTCATCCACCGGGCGGTGAAGGACGGCGCCCTGGTCCTCTCCGAGACGGAACAAGCGCGGCTGGACTATGACCAGCAGGGCGTGAGCACGATTCCCAAAGCGCCGTTGAAGTCCGTGCGGGTAGGGCTCTTCAAAAACCGGCGGCTGGTGGACTGGGCCGTCTTCCAGAAAACGCCGGGCGTTGTGGAGGAGGAAACCGCCGTCCTCACCGGGGAACAGTGGGACTCCCTGGACCGGCTCCGCCACAACGGCGGAAACGGAACCAGGAGCTACCAGCTTTTAAACGTCCGCTTCGAAGCCCAGGAGATTCCCCTGGAAGCGGGGGATGTGATCCAAGTGGCGGCGGTCCTGGAGGACGTCTATGGCCGCACGGCCATCCGGGCCGGAACCTCCTACGGCCTGGACGCGGATTGGAACGAGCTGGGCGGCCTGGGCCTGGAACCCCCCGACGCTTACCCAGCCGGTTGGATATACGAATGAGAACAGGGACCGCCTTCCGGCAGTCCCTTTCGCATGGAGAACGGTATTATTTCCTATCTTCGATCTCCTCACTCCGGTCTCTCCGCAGGCTTCCGCCGTCCTCCTCCGCCTTTGCGCCGCCGAAGGAGATGGAGCCGCTGCCGTACTTGCGGCGGATGCCGTCCATCGCCGCCTCCAGCCGCTCCTGGCGGCGGCGGTCCGGGGCCTCGCTTGCGGGGGAAAAGAGGTCCGTCTGCACATAGGTCTCCTCCTCCGGCGTCAGGTGGATAGCCGTCACCGTCAGGGCGCGGATGGGAGACGGCGGCTTCCACAGCTCCCCCACCAGGGCCAGGGCGGCGGAGGAGATGTCCCGAATCAAATGGGTGGGGGTCGGGAGCTGGCGCTGGCGGGAGCGGTCCCGGAAGGACGGGTCCCGGACGGTCACATGGACGCCCCCGGCGTACAGTCCCGCCCGGCGTAGGCGGCTGGCCACGCTGTCCGACAGCAGGTTGACGCCCGCCGTCACCTGGGCCTGGGTGGTCAGGTTCTTCGGGAAGGTGGAGCCGTTGCCCACAGACTTCACCGGCTCCGGCTCGTGCCGGGCACGGACCGGGTCGCGGTCCTGGCCGTTGGCGTAGTCGTGGAGCTGGCCCCCCAGCTTGCCCATGAAGTCCTCCAGCATCTCCCGGCGGGACGCCGCCAGCTGGCCGATGGTGGCGATGCCGTACTGCCCCAGAAGCTGCCGGGCCGCTTTGCCCACATAGAGCATGTCCCCCACCGGCAGGGGCCAGACCAGCTCCCGCCAGTTCTCCCGGGAGATGACGGTGGTGGCGTCCGGCTTTTTGTAGTCGCTGCCCAGCTTGGCGAAGACCTTGTTGAAGGAAACGCCCACGGACAGCGTCAGGCCCAGCTCCCGCTTCACCCGGCGGCGGAGGGTGTCCGCCAGGGCCTGGGCGTCCCCGCCGAAGAGATGGAGGCTGTGGGTCACGTCCAGCCAGCTCTCGTCGATGCCGAAGGGCTCCACCAGGTCGGTGTACTCGTCGTAAATGGCGTTGACCCGCCGGGAATACTCCCGATAGAGGCCGTGGTGGGGCGGCAGGAGGATGAGCTCCGGGCATTTCTTCTTCGCCTGCCAGATCGTCTCCGCCGTCTGGACGCCGAAGCGCTTGGCGGGGTCGTTCTTCGCCAGGATGATGCCGTGGCGGGAGGAGGGGTCCCCGCAGACGGCCACGGGAAGCTTTTTCAGCTCCGGGCGGTTCAGCAGCTCCACCGAGGCGTAGAAGCTGTTCAGGTCGCAGTGGAGAATCACGCGGTCCATGGCGGGGCCTCCTCTCTGTTAGGGACTGTTCACATAAGTTGGGTTGTGCTATAATAAAGGGATGAAATT
>CAQVQZ010000124.1 GCA_948902155.1 uncultured Oscillibacter sp. | reverse complement strand
ACGGCGTCGGAGGCCATGAAGCACTTGGCGGCGGTGGTGTCGTAGCCGTTGGGGAAGCCGATGACGGTGCAGATAGGGAGCCGCCCCGCCGCGTACTCCGCCGCCTGCCTGACGTGGCTGGCGGGGATGCAGACGCTGGCGCAGTGGTACTTCATGCCGTCGTCGCAGATGGCCTTGATCTCCTCCCAGGTGGCTCCCTGGGCCAGGAGGGTGTGGTCGCACTTGCCAAGGATGTCTTTCAGTTCCATGTTGTGTACTCCTTTTACAGTAGTAGCGGAGGGCCGGGAGGGCGCTTCCGCGCGGGGGCTGTCTGGGAAGGGTCCTGTGCCAAATTATAGCAGATTGTTGGGGGGATGTCCAGTGGGGAGGAAGGCCGCCGCGTCTACGGCGTCGAAACCATTGGCAGACGGTTTGTATTCGGGCGTTCTGCCGATAGGAACGGAATGCAGGGGCGGTTACCAACTACCCGTTCTCCCGCGACCGCTTTGGTTGGAAAGGACGGGCGGCTGATAGCCGCCCCTGCATAAAAGCTTCAATTGGGACATATCCCCGCCGGGGGATGTCTTCGATTTTTTAGAATGCCGAGTCATTCAGCTATATCTCCGGTCCAGAATCTCCACGATCTCCGCCATCGCGCCCTCCCGGGCGTCGCAGACTAAGGTCGCCCCGCAGTCCCGGACGGCGGCGGAGCAGTTGGCCGGGGCAAATCCCTCCGCGGCGGCGGTGAGCATGGAGATGTCGTTGGCCTCGTCCCCGGCGCAGTAGACGTGCTCCATGGAAATGCCCAGCCGCGCCGCCAGGCGGCGGACCATGCCGCCCTTGTTGGCGCCCTTGGTGGTCATCTCCAGCAGGTGGGAGATGGAGAAAATCAGCTCATAGTCCTCCGCCCAGCCCTGGGCGGTGATGTAGGCCAGGACCTCCTCCAGAATCTCGTGCTCCGCCTCGAAGAGGAGCTTCCCCAGGGGCAGGGGCACGTCCAGCAGGGTGGGGGCCTCTGTCAGCGCCGCCTTGGTGATGTGCTCGTGCTGGCGGCAGATGGCGTTGGGATGTACGGCGTGGATGACGTTATCGATGTGGTACGCCTCCACCGCCACCTCCGGGAAGCGGTCCAGCACCGCCTGTCCCCGCTCCCTGGCGGAGGCGTCCAGCATGGCGGTCTCCAGATAGCGCTCCTGGGCGAAGTCATAGATGGCCGCGCCGTTGCAGACCACGCCGGGGGCGTTCATGGGCACCATGCCGGCATAGCGGATAAACGCCGCCAGGGCCCGCCCCGTGGCGATGGCAAAGCGGCCTCCCTCGGCCATGAAATACTCCAGAGCCCGCCGGTTCCTCTCCGGTAGAGGGGGTACCGGCGTGCCGGAACGGAGGGCGTCCTCGGTATAGAGCAGGGTGTTGTCGAAGTCGCTGGCCAGCAGAACGCCGTCGAATTTTCCCATAGTCCGGTTCCTTTCTGATATGGTGTACTCTCAGCCTTTGGGGGTCTCGCCGCCCTTGTTCCAGCGGCGTCCGCCGCGGTAGGGGGGACGGCGGCGCTTGCTGCTCTCCCCGGCGGGGCGGTCCTGGCCTTCGGGCCGGTCCTGCCGCTGCTTGGGGGGACGAGGGGGCTGGCCCTGCTTCTTCTGGGGCTGGGCGGGCTGGCCCTCCAGGCGGGGGCCCTTCCGGCTCCGGCCGCCCCGGTGGCGGTGGCGGGGCTTGCCGCTGTCGCCGCCCTCGATGCCCATTTTCTCCCGGCGGGGGGCCTCCACCAGGTGGTCGTCCATGTAATACGAGGTGGAGAAAACGGGCTGGATCAGCTCCTCTTCCTCCTTTTCCTCCACGAAGCGGACGGTGCGCTCCGGAATCTCGATGCCCTCCCGGCTTCCCTTGCCGTTGCGGAGGACCTTGATCTCGCAGTTGTGATAGGTCTTCAGGCTCTCCGGCGCGCTGTCCAGGCTGACCTTCACCAGCTCCCGCAGCAGCTCCACGCCCTTCACGTTGCCGGGGCCGTCGGGGGTCTGGACGAAGGACTCCACCTTGGGCATCCGCCGGGCGGCGTCCTCATAGGCGTTCTGCTCGTATTTCAGGCAGCACATCAGCCGCCCGCAGGTGCCGGAGATTTTGGTGGGGTTCAGGCTGAGGTTCTGGGTCTTGGCCATTTTGATGGACACGGGCATGAACCCGTCCAGGAACTGGGAGCAGCAGAAGGGCCGTCCGCAGATGCCCAGGCCCCCGATCATCTTCGCCTCGTCCCGGACGCCGATCTGCCGCAGCTCGATTCGCGCCCGGAACACGGAGGCCAAGTCCCGGACCAGCTCCCGGAAGTCCACCCGCCCGTCGGCGGTGAAATAAAACACGATCTTGTTGCTGTCAAAGCCTACGGAGACATTGACCAGCTTCATTTCCAGGCCGTGGTCGGCGATCTTGCCCTCGCAGATGTCGAAGGCCTCCCGCTCCCGCTTCCGGTTGTACTCCAGGACCCGGAAGTCGTTTTCCGTGGCCCGCCGGACGATGGCGCTGAGGGGCTTCACGATGGCCTCGTCCTCCACCTCGTGGTTCCCCTGGGTGCAGGTGGCGAACTCCAGCCCCTGGGCGGTCTGGACGATGACGTGCTCCCCCATGCGGACCTGGATGCCCTTGGGGTCAAAAAAATAGGTTTTGCTTCCGCCCCGAAAGCGGACGCTGATCACTTCAGTCAACGGTGATTCCCTCCAATTCCGCAGCCAAGGCCCCTAAGACATGGCCTGGGCCCACGTTGTAGCCGCATTCGCGGTGATATTTCTTCAATAGTTCTATTGTGCGCATAATTTCCAAATTTGTCAAGCGTTTCCCGAGGAGCCCGGCGATTTCCGCGTCCTCGGGGGCCGGGGCCCGCCCGTAGCGGGCCAGCAGCGCTGCGGAACACAGGGCCTGGCTCCGTTCCAGCAGGGCGGCCAGGGCCTCCCTGCTGAGCTTTTTCTTCTCCAGCCGGACGGCCAGCTCCGCCACGCTCCCCCGCTTGCGGCGGGCGATGGTCCGGCAGAGGTCCTCGCCGTCCTGGATGTCCCCGGCGGAGAGCTCGGCGGCGGGGTGGAGCTTCAGCTCCACGCAGCGGGACCGCAGGGTCTGGAGCACCGCCGCCGGATTCTCGGCGCAGAACAGGAACGCGGCGTAGGGAGGTCCCTCCTCCACCAGCTTCAGGAGGACATTCTGGTCCTGCTCCGTCAGCAGGGCGCAGTCCGGGAAGAGATAGACCTTCCGGGCCCCCTCGTTGGGGCGGATGTAGGCGTCCCGCCGCACGTCCCGGACGACGTCCACGGCGATGTTTTTGTGCTGGCCGTCCCGGACGGTGACGACGTCGGGGTGGATGTCCTCCCGGACCTTCCGGCAGGCGGGGCAGACGCCGCAGGGCCGGTCCGCCCCGGTACACTGGAAGGCGGCGGCGGCAAAGCGGGCGGCGGCGAGGCGGTCCCCCGGCCCGGTGAAGAGCAGGGCGTGGGAGAGGGCGCCCCGGCCGGCGGCGGTGCGGATGCGGGCGAGGATGGGGTCGGGGGCGGCAGCGGGCATGGCGGGGCTCCTTTCTCCGCCGGAGGCGGGGTTTTTGCAAGAAGATTGTATCACAGGATGGGGGAAAAGGAAAGGGGATGTTTTTTCCGTTGTCATTCGGTTCGGCGTCCGCCGTCTCGGCGGATTTCGCAAAAGCGGGTTGATGCGGCGGCGGGGGCGTGCTATACTCAGAGCGGAAAAATGAAATTTGGGAAGGTGAGAACATGAAAACATGCAAGATCACGATCTTAAAAACCACCTTGCAGGAGGAGCTTGCGAGGGAATACGGCATCCCCGGATTTTCTACCTGTCCCCTCATGAAGGAAGGGCAGGTCTTCTACTCTGATTACGCAAAGCCGGATGGATTCTGCGACGAGGCGTGGAAAGCGATTTATCAGTACGTGTTCGCTCTGGCCAACGGGTCGGAGGGCTGGTATGACAACACCTGGATCGATCCCAAGCATAAGGGAGTTGCAATCTGCTCCTGCAACGACGGGCTGCGCCCGGTCATTATCAAAATCGAACGGATTGAGGAATAAATACGATCTGCCGGGCGGATATCCATGGAAGATAACCGCCCGCTTCTGGTTTTCGGGCCAAAAGAAGCGTTCCCCTCCGAAAAAGATCACATGCAGCCGCTTGCCGAACCGGCGCGGGGGTGCTATAATACGCGGTAAAACAGATCGAAAAAGATCGAAAACGAAAAGTGTGGGATGATGGATATGAACGGCATCAAACGAATCGCGGCATCCCTCCTGCTGCTGGCGCTGGTCTTCCCCTTGACCTCCGTCCGGGCCCTGGAAGGCGGCGGGATTTCCCAGTCCGGGCAGGTGGTGGCCCAGGCCCTGGCCCAGATGGGCTACACCGAGGGGGACGACGAGTTTACCGTGTTCGGCCAGCGCTACGGCTACCCCAACGGCTTCTGGTGCGACATGTTCGTCTCCTGGTGCGCCGACGAGGCCCAGGTATCCAAGGAGGCGTTCCCCCGCTCCGTCAACTGCGCCCGGCACTGCCGCGCCTTCACGGCCCTGGGCCGCTACCAGAACAGCGCCGCCCGGGGCGGCACGTACACGCCCCTGCAAGGGGACCTGGTTCTGTTCCACGACCTGAAAACCGGCCGCATCCACCACGTCGGCCTGGTGCTGTACATCGAGGACGGCTGGCTCTTCACTGTAGAGGGCAACGCCCTTACCGCCCGCCTGGACTACCCGGCGGAGGAGGTTTCCGAGGCCCGCATCCCCGAAATCGAGCCCAACGACTACGTGACGGTCAACCGCTACGATCTGAAAGATCCCCGCCTCCACGGCTACGCCGTCCCGGCCTACACCAGCCGGGCCCCCCTGGAACTGGAAGGCTTTGTGGACCTGGGCCGCTACAGCGGCGCACGGAAGGAGATCGAGGCCGTGACGGCGGTGGGGCTGATGAAGCCCACCAGCAGCCACACCTTCTCCCCCAGGGCGGGGCTGTCCAGGGGGGAGTTTGTGGAGACGGTGGCGGGCCTCTGCGGCCTGCTCGGCTGGCGGGAGGGCACCCCGGCCTATTCCGACGTGCCGCCGGGCAGCGCCCGCTACAGCGCCGTGATGTCCGCCCGTTCCACCGGGCTTCTCCCGGAGACGGACGCCTTTTACCCGGACCGCTGGATTTCCGGCGAGGAGGCCCAGGAAATCCTCTCCGCCGCGATGGTCCGGCTGGGCCTGGAGCCCCGGAGCTTCGCCTTCACGCCGGGGGACCTCTCCCAGATTCTCACGCCCTACACCACGCGGGGCGACCTCGCCCAGGCTCTCTATGCCCTCTGCGGGGACATCCCCCTGGAAACGGAGGTCTTCACCGGCTTTTTGACCCTGTACGGGAAGGCCGTGGACTGGCCCGCCCGGGCGGCGGAGGGGTCCTGCTACGTGCCCCTGCCGTCCCTGCTGTCCTGCTTCCCGGAGCTGACGGCGGCGGGGCTGGCTTCCTCCGGCGGCGTTCCGTCCCGGCTGGAAGCCCCGGCGGAGGAACCCGGCAATGGCCGGGCCGTGCGGAAGTCCCTGACGCTGGAGACGGAGGGCCGGAGCCTCCGTATGCGGGGGTTCCTGTGGAACAACACGCTGTATGTCCCCGTCGAGGACGCCGCCCGGCTGCTCTCCGTGCATCTGGAAGCCGCTCCGGCGCGGCATGACGGCTGAAAAAACGGCGCATGGCAGAGCCATGCGCCGTTTTCCTGTTCGGACGGACCGAAGGAGCCTTATTCTGGATGAAAAAACGGAAAAATATACAGAAAAAACCCTCACAGCTCTTGACAAAGCTGGAAGGGCGTGGTACAATAAAGCACTTATCGACAGCGGATGAAAAACACCCGCTTCTGCACCTTGATCAGAGTATAGCATATTTCCCAGAAGAATGCAAGAGCGAGACGAAAGGTTTTTAACAACAGCGCCTAGCGTGTCAAAAACCCCGGGCCGTCCGAGACGGCAAAACCTGACAAAACCAGCGTTTCCTTAGTTTGCCTCTCCTGCCGCCACAGGCGGGGGCGGAAGAAAGGTGAATGTGAAGATGGCAAAAGACAAGTATTACGGCAAAACCCTTCGCAAGAACTTCGCCCGGTATGAAGAAGTGGTCCCCATGCCCAACCTCCTGGAAATCCAGAAGACCTCCTATCAGGAGTTCCTGGACACCGGCCTGAGAGAGGTCTTCGCCGACGTGGGCGCGATCGCCGACTACCAGGGCAACCTGGAGCTGACCTTCATCGACTACAAGATGGACGAGAAGCCCAAGTATGACGTGGAGGAGTGCAAGGCCCGGGACGCCACTTACGCCGCGCCCCTCAAGGTCAAAGTCCGCCTCCGGAACAAGGAGACCGAGGAGATCAAGGAGCAGGAAATCTTCATGGGGGACTTCCCCCTGATGACCCATTCCGGCACCTTCGTCATCAACG
>CAQVQZ010000123.1 GCA_948902155.1 uncultured Oscillibacter sp. | reverse complement strand
ATCCTCCGTCACGGCTTCGCCGTGCCACCTCCTTTCAAAAGGAGGCTTTCTTCCTTAACTGAATGACATTTGTCCGGAGGGCCGGGGGATTTCTCTTTTCCGATTCGAGCGCCGGGCCAGCGGCGAGCGTATTCCGGAAAGCGCCAGGGCAGCGCCAGCGGAAAGAGAAGCAAGTCGATTCGACGAGCACCAAAACCCCCGCTCAAGCCACGCCGCGGGCAGGGACCTTCCTATCTTACTCCCTGCTAAGCCGCGCCCTACGTCCCCCGTACTCCCCCGTTTGAACCAAACGTCTTTTTCTCTTTTGGACCGTGCACGGCCCGTTTTCTCTTTTTCTGCGGACAGAAAAAGAGAAAATGGGGGGTGCAAAGGACCAGCCATCTTCATGGCTGAAATCTCCCCCCTTTCGGGGGGACCCCCCAGGAGCCGCCTATGCGAACCTTCCCAGCCGGAACCTACGAAGTCGCCGTCATCGGCGCCGGCCACGCCGGCATAGAATCCGCCCTTGCGGCCGCGCGCCTGGGGGCGGAAACCATCGTTTTCACGATCAACCTGGACGCCGTGGGCAACATGCCCTGCAACCCCGCCATCGGCGGCACAGGCAAGGGCCACCTGGTCCGGGAGCTGGACGCCCTCGGGGGCGAGATGGCCCGCGCCGCCGACGAGTGCTGTATCCAGTACCGCCTGTTGAACCGGGGCAAGGGCCCCGCCGTCTGGTCCCTCCGGGCCCAGGCGGACCGCCGGAAATACCAGGGCCGGATGAAAGCGACCCTGGAGCGGCAGGAACACCTGACCGTCCGCCAGGGCGAGGTCATCGGCCTCCGGCCTTTGGACGGCGGAGGCTTCGCCGTGACGCTGGCCACCGGGGCCGTCTTCCAGGTCCGGGCCGTCATACTGGCCACGGGCACCTATCTGTCCGGGCGGACCATCGTGGGCGAGTGGGTGGAGGACTCCGGGCCCGACGGCATGCACGCCGCCAACCGCCTGACGGACTCCTTATTAAAATTGGGCCTGCCCCTCCGGCGCTTCAAGACCGGCACGCCGCCTCGGGTCAACGCCCGGACGGTGGACTTCGACGAGATGGAGGTCCAGCCGGGGGACGCGCTGACGATCCCCTTTTCCTACAGCACCCTGGAAGCGCCGGAAAACCGGGCGGTCTGCTACCTCACCTGGACCACGGAGGAGACAAAACGCATCGTCCAGGAGAACCTGGACCGTGCGCCGATGTATTCCGGCTTGATTGAGGGCGTGGGGCCAAGGTACTGCCCGTCCTTTGAGACGAAAATCGTCCGGTTTCCGGATAAGCTCCGGCACCAGCTCTTTGTGGAGCCTATGGGGCTGGACACGGAGGAGGTCTATATCCAGGGCTTTTCGTCCTCCATGCCGGAGGATGTGCAGATTCAAATGCTCCACAGCGTACCCGGCCTGCGCCGGGCGGTGATGACCCGTCCGGCCTACGCCATTGAATACGACTGCGTGGACCCCCTGGCCCTCCGGCCCACGCTGGAGGTGCGGGACGTGCCGGGGCTGTACGGCGCGGGGCAGTTCAACGGCTCCTCGGGCTATGAGGAGGCGGCGGTGCAGGGCTTCGTGGCCGGGGTGAACGCCGTGCGGAAGCTCCGGGGGCAGGAGGATTTCGTCCTCTCCCGCGCGGAGAGCTACATCGGCACGCTGATCGACGATCTGGTGACTAAGGGCGCCAACGAGCCTTACCGCATCATGACCTCCCGGAGCGAGTACCGGCTGCTCCTCCGCCAGGACAACGCCGACCGGCGGCTCACCCGCCGGGGTTATGAAATCGGCTTGGTTCCGGAGGAGCGCCTCCGGGCCGTGGAGGAAAAGTATGCCGCCGTGGACCGGGAGATCAAGCGCCTGGCCCATACCGGGGCCTCCCCGTCGCTGGAGCTGGCGGCGTTCCTGGCCTCCAAGGACACGGCGGACGCGCCGGGGGGCTGTCCCCTGGACGCGCTGCTGCGGCGGCCAAGGGTACACTACGACGAGCTGGCCCCCTTCGACCCGGACCGGCCGGACCTGCCGCCGGACGTGCGGGAACAGGTGGAGATTTCTATAAAATATGAAGGCTACATCCGCCGCCAGGAGAAGCAGGTGGAGGACTTCCGCAAAATGGCCTCCCACCGCCTGCCGCCGGACATGGATTACAACGCCATCCAGGGCCTGCGCCTGGAGGCGCGGGAGAAGCTGTCCGCCATCCGGCCGCTGGACCTGGGACAGGCTTCCCGAATCTCGGGAGTGTCTCCGGCGGACATTGCCGCCCTTATGATCTCTTTGGAAAAATAGGGCTTCCGGTCTCCGGACCGGAAGCGCCGTCAATACGAAACTGAAAGGAAGCGCTTTCTATGCTGATCGACATGACACACACCATCACGCCGGAAATTCCAATCTACCCCGGCACGCCGGTTCCCAGCCTCTCCGCCGCCTGTACCCTCACCCGAGACGGCTTCCGGGAGACGATGCTGAACTTTTCCTCCCATACCGGCACCCACATGGACGCCCCCGCGCATCTGCTGCCGGAGGGCCGGACCCTGGACCAGATGCCCATGTCCCAGTTTTCGGGCCGGGCCACGGTGCTGGACGTGTCCGGCGAGGGGCCGGTGATTACAGAGGAATTCCTCCGGTCGAATTACGATGCCATCCACTGCGCGGACTTCATTCTCTTCTACACCGGCTGGGAGGAGCGCTGGGGGACGGAAGCTTTTCTGGAGGACGCTTTTCCCGTCCCCGACGAGGCGGCGGCCCGCTACCTGGTCTCCCGCGGCCTGAAGGGCGTGGGCACCGACGCCATCAGCATCGACCGCATGGGAGACAACCGGCTGCCGGTTCACCACATTCTTTTGAGGGACAGCGTGGTGAGCATTGAAAACCTGTGCCTGCGGAAGGTCCGGGGGCGGAAGGACTTCCTGTTCTTCGCCCTGCCCCTGAAATTCCAGGAGGCCGACGGCGCGCCCATCCGCGCTTTCGCGGAGCTGCGGGAAAGCTACGAGGCGGATCGGAGAAGACGATGAGAGCGTTACTGGCCATTCTGGTCTGCAAGCTGGGCCGTTTTGTGGGCAAGCTCATCGGCAAGGGCAGCTCCATGCCCGGCCAGGCCGCCCTGAAAATCTGCCCGGACGTCCTCCGGCGGGTGAAGCTGCCGGAGCACATCATCGCCGTCACCGGGTCCAACGGCAAGACCTCCACGGTGGAGATGATCGCCGCCATCCTCCGGGCCGGGGGAAAGACCGTGGTCTACAACGAGGAGGGGTCCAACCAGATCGAGGGCGTGACCACCCTGGTGCTGACCCACGCCACCCTGGGCGGACGGGTGAAGGCGGACGTGCTGCTCATCGAGTCCGACGAGCGCTATGCCGCCCGGAGCTTCCAGTTCTTCCACCCCACGGAGTTTGTCATTACGAACCTCTACCGGGACCAGCTTACCCGGAACGGGCACCCGGAATGGGTCTACGACTCCATCCTCCCGGCGATCCACCCGGAGACGGAGCTGCTTCTGAACGCCGACGACCCCCTGTCCAGCTGCTTCGCCCAGGGGCATGAAAAGGTGAAGTGGTTCGGGCTGGAGCGCTGTTCCGTCTCCACGGACGCGCCCACCGGTGTTTATCACGACGGGGCGTACTGCCCGGTGTGCCATGGGCCGATGGAGTATGACTATGTGCATTACAACCACATCGGCGCGTACCGCTGCGCAAAGTGCGGCCATAAGAAGCCCGAAATGGACTACGCCGTCACCGCTGTGGACCTGGACGCGTCCACGCTGACCCTGGACGGCGAGCACACCGTGGGACTGGCCTTCCGGAGCATCTATAACATCTACAACATCCTGGCGGCTTACGCCGCCTGCCGGGAGTGCGGCGTATCCGCCGGGACGGCCTCCGGCGTTCTGAGCAATTACCTGCTGAAAAACGGCCGGATGCGGACCTTCCGCCTGGGGAGCCATCACGGCACCCTGCTGGTGAGCAAGCATGAAAACTCCATCGCCTACGACACGAACCTGCGCTACATCGCCGCTGCGGCGGCGGACTGCGCGGTGCTGGTCATCGTGGACGCGGTGAGCCGGAAGTATTTCACCAGCGAGACCAGCTGGCTCTGGGACATCGACTTTGACCAGCTGAACGTCCCCCATGTGAAGCGGGTGGTGCTGTCCGGGCGGTACTGCAACGATCTGGCGGAGCGGTTTTCCTACACCGGCCTGACCAACTGGACGGTGGAGCCGGACATCGCCGCCGCCGCGTCGGCGCTGAAAGAGGACGGCGGCGAAGATTTGTACGTGGTCACCTGCTTCGCGGACCAGGACAAGATTCTCAGCCGCGTGGAAAAGGAGGCGTGAGGCATGGACGTGCGCATTATCCATTTTTACCCCGACCTGATGAGCCTCTACGGCAGCCGGGCCAACGTGCTGGCGTTGGAGCGCCTCCTTGCCGCCCTGGGCTGTGCCGTCACGGTGGAGAAGGTCGTTCCCGGCGGCCGTGCGGACTTGGGACAAGCGGATTTCATCTATATGGGCGCGGGCACGGAGCGCGCCGCCAGGGCCGCTATGGGGGACCTGGGCCGGTTTGACCTCAAGTCCGCCGCCGGAGACGGCGCGGTCATGCTCTTCGCCGGGACGGCGATGGACCTCCTGGGGTCCACAATCCGGGAGGCGGACGGCGGCGCCTATGACGGCGTGGGGCTGGCCTCCTATACCACGGAGCACGGCAAGCGCCGCATCGTGGAGGACGTCTATGCCCATACGGACCTCTTCCCGGAGGCGGTGGTGGGTTTTATGAACAAGTGCGGCCTCGTCAAGGGCGTGGAGACGCCGCTGCTGACCCGGCTGGATCTGGGTTTTGGCAACGAGGCGGAGCATGGGCCGGAGGGCTATCACTGGAAAAACGTCTTTGCCTCCCAGCTCACCGGGCCTTTGCTGGTGAAGAATCCCAAGATGATGGAGGCGGTCGCCGCCGCCATCTATGCCCGCCGGGGAGCGGAGCTCCCGGAGCGGCTTCCGCTGGACTCCTGGGCCGAAAAAGGATATGCGGTGACGGAGGAACAGCTGCGGCTGAGAGCGGAACAGATTGGAGACAGAAGATAGGAGATAGGGGATATGCTTTGCAGGGGTTCTGCGAGGCATATCTCCGTTTTTTTGCGGGGGACGGGTGATGGAAGGGCTTTGCCATAACGTAGAAATTTGTTGTGCGTAATCGTTTGCTTTCTTGGTGAATTTTGAACGGAAACAGGCTGTATGCACTGCGGCGCAATGGTTTTATGAAAAACGCTCACATGCGGCCTGTGTTTGCGAAATTCTCCCTTGATTTTTGCAAATGACGCTGATATACTAGACATGCTGATGATGGCTCGACTGCTGAGTATGTGAGTGAGTGCGACAACTGCCTGGTCCAGTAGGTGTAGTTGTTGCGCTCTTTTTGTATACCTCAGCGGGTCCGGAGCCAAATACGCAAAAAGGAGTATGGAGCTATGGAAACGAGACCCTATGTATCCTGGGAGCTGATGGACAGCTTCCTCACCGACGCCTTTAAGGGCTACGGCGTGCCGGAGGAGGACGCGAAGATCTGCGCCGACGTGCTGCTGGAGTCCGACCGCCGGGGCATCGAGAGCCACGGCTGCAACCGCTTCAAACCCATCTATATTGACCGCATCGTCAACGGCACGCTGCTCCCCGTCACCAAGATGGACATCGTGAAGGACACCCCCACCACCGTGGTCATGGACGCCAACAACGGCATGGGCATGGTGGCCAGCTACCACATGATGGAGATGCTCATCGAGAAGGCCGCCAAGTACGGCATGGCCGGCGGCGCGGTGTACAACTCCACCCACTATGGCATCGCGGGCTACTGGACCACCATGGCCGAGAAGGCGGGCATGATCGGCGTCACCGGCACCAACGCCCGGCCCTCCGTGGCCCCCACCTGGGGCGTGGAGCCCATGATGGGCACCAACCCCTTCACTTTCACCATGCCCACGGATGAGGAGTTCCCCTTCAATTTTGACTGCGCCACCTCCACCATCCAGAACGGCAAAATTGAGTATTATCAGCGCATCGGCCACGAGACGCCGGCGGGGCTGGTGGTCACCGCCGACGGCGGCACCATGACCGATTCCGGCCAGATTCTCAAGGATATGCGGGCCGGTAAGTGCGCGCTGGTATCCATCGGCGGCCCCGGCGAGGCCACCGGCGGCTACAAGGGCTACGGCTTCACCACCATTGTCGAAATCCTCTCCGCCGCCCTGGCCGGAGGCCCCAACCTGAAGGAGCTGAGCGGCAAGAATCCCGACGGCAGCAACAAGATGTACCGTCTGGGCCACTTCTTCTTTGTCATCAACCCCGAGTTCTTCATGGGTCTGGACACCTTCAAGAAGACCGCAGGCGATATCTGCCGCGGCCTGCGCGGCTCCAAAAAGGCCCCCGGCGCGGAGCGCATCTATACGGCGGGCGAGAAGGAATGGCTGGCCTGGCAGGACCGCAAGGACAAGGGCGTGCCCGTCG
>CAQVQZ010000122.1 GCA_948902155.1 uncultured Oscillibacter sp. | reverse complement strand
CGGTGGCGCCGGGGACGGTCTCGATGATGCGGCGGCAGTGGTCCTTGCCGATGGCTCCGCAGCCGATGATACCGATTTTCAGAACGTTATCCATGATAATCAACCTTCCTTTTATATGTAGTCAATGGGGATTTTTCGAACTGTGCCGGAGGGGACAAATCGCCGTCACGGCTCCGCCGCGCCGCCCCCTTTTGCGAAAGGGGGCGGGAACGGCGTGCGTTTCCAGCGGGTTTTCCCGCGATATGCTTAGTATTTCCGGGCGTCCTTCTCGTGGGCCAGATGGTCCGCGTAGGCGTCCAGGTTCTCCTGGCGCTCGGAGACCTCAGTGTCGCCCACGCGCCACCAGGAGCCGTAGCCGTCGGTCATGGTCTTGGGCAGGACCTTGATGTCGAAGAGGACGGGGACCGTCTGCTTCTTCGCGTCCTCGAAGGCGGCTTTCAGCTCTTCCATGGTGCGGACGGTGTAGCCCTTGCAGCCGTAGCCCTCCGCCACTTTGGCATAGTCGATGTCCATGAAGTCGCCGAAGAGGCCGTCCGCGTTGCGGAAGCGCAGCTCCGTGCAGAGGGTCTTGTTGCCGTGGCCCACCTGGAGGTTGTTGATGCAGCCGAAGCTGGCGTTGTCGAAGAGGCAGATGTTGATCTTCTGGTGCTCCTGGACCGCCGTCACCAGCTCGCCGTGGAGCATGTTGAAGCTGCCGTCGCCGCAGAAGGAGTAGACCTCCCGGTCCGGGCCGATGGCCAGCTTGACGCCCAGAGCGCCCGCGACCTCGTAGCCCATGGTGGAATAGCCGTACTCCATATTATAGGTGTCCTGAGCCCGGGGCCGCCACATGCGCTGCATGTCGCCGGGGAGGGAGCCCGCCGCGCCGATGGCCACGTCCGTGTCGGCCATCATGGCGTTGATCGCGCCCAGCACCGTGGTCTGGCAGAAAGCGGCCTTCACGTCCCTGGCGAAGCGCTTGGCGGAATCGGCGTTGGCGTCGTTGATTTCGGGCGTCCAGTCGGGGGTGTCCGCGAAGACGCAGGCGTCCAGACGGTCCAGCTCCTTCTTCCAGGCGTCGCGGGCCTTCTCGATCTCGCCGGCGTAGGCGGGTTTGTAGCCCTCCAGCAGCTTCTCCAGACGGGGCAGGGCGTCCTTGGCGTCGGCCACCACGGGGACGGCCTCCATCTTGAGGCTCTGGAACTCGGAGACGTTGATGTTGACGAACTTGCAGCTGTCGCTCCACAGCCACTTGGAAGAGGTGGTGAAGTCGGTGTACCGGGTGCCGACGCCGATGACCAGGTCGGCCTCCTTGGCAATGTCGTTGGCCGCAGAGCAGCCGGTGACGCCCACGCCGCCCAGGTTCAGGGGGTGGGTCCACTCGATGGCGCTCTTGCCCGCCTGGGTCTCGGCGAAGGGGATGCCCAGGGTCTCGGCAAAGTGCCGGAACTCGGCGTGAGCCTCGGAGTACCGCACGCCGCCGCCGCAGATGAGCATGGGCTTCTTGGCGGCCTTGATGGCTGCGGCGGCCTCAGCCAGAGCGGCCTCGGTGGCGGGACGGCGCTCCAGCCGCCACACCCGCTTGCGGAAGAAGCTGACGGGATAATCGTAAGCCTCGCCCTCCACGTCCTGGGGCATAGCAATGCACACCGCGCCGGTGTTGGCAGGGTCGGTGAGGGTGCGGAAGGCGGAGATGGCGGCGCTCATCAGCTGCTCGGGACGGACGATGCGGTCCCAATAGCGGCAGACGGCCTTGAAGGCGTCGTTGGTGGAGATGGACAGATTGTGGGTCTGCTCCACCTGCTGGAGGACGGGGTCCGGCTGGCGGCAGGCGTACACGTCGCCGGGCAGCACCAGCACGGGAATGTTGTTGGCGGTGGCGGTGCCGCAGGCGGTGACCATATTGGCCGCGCCGGGGCCCACGGAAGAGGTGACGGCGAAAATCTGCTTGCGCTTCATCTGCTTGGCAAAGGCCACGGCGGCCTGGGCCATGCCCTGCTCGTTCTTGCCCTGGTAGATCTCCAGGTTGTGGGCCTCCTGGGTCAGCGCCTGACCAAAGCCGACCACGTTGCCGTGTCCGGGGATCATAAACACGCCGCGAACAAAGCGGCTCTCCACGCCGTCCACGTCAATGTACTGATTCTCCAAAAAGCGAACCAGCGCCTGGGCCATGGTTAAACGAATGGTGTCCATTGGAAAAACCTCCTGTTCAAATTAGAAATTAGGAATGAGGAATTAGGAATTGTGTGAAAACCAGAAGTCTTTTCAACTCAAGCGGATGTTCTCATTAGGAACAGGGTCCGAAATACAAGAACTCCATCTTCAAGAGGAAAATTCCTAATTTCTAACTCCTGATTCCTGATTGAATGAGCGTCAGCCCTGGTAAATGTGCTCGTTGGCGTCCGCCTTCCAGAGCCACTCGTGCTCCTTGTCGTCGATGCGGGTCTTCAGCCAGGGGTCGCCCTCCAGATGGCGGATGCCCCAGGCGTAGCACATGGCGTAGCCCGGCGCGGCGGTCTGGGAGTGGAAGCCGCTGGTGATGACGGCAAGGCCGTTGTGCCCGGTCTTGTAGATTTCCCCGTTGGCAAAGCCCGCGCCGAAGCCGTGGGGATAGTCGAAGCGGTAGAAATAGACCTCCGGCTGGGGATGGTGGTGGGGGGGATAGGAGGACCACTTGCCGGGGTGGTTCAGCACCTCGCCCAGGACCATGTTGGAGAAGGGGGCGTTGTCGTGGTCGAAGAAGGTCTTGATCTCCCGCTCCATGCAGCCCAGGAGCTCGCCCTTGTTTCCGGCGTGCTGGGTCTGGACGGTGTCGGGGGTGTACATGACGGCTTCGAAGGGCTTTTCGTTCAGGGTCTTCTGGATGTACAGCTCGCTGTGGGCCTGGGCGGTGAGGACGATCTTCTCCCCCCGGCCTGCCAGGAGGCAGTACGCCTCGTGGTGGAAGCAGTCGGGGCGGTCGGCCTCCACGGTCTTCCCGGCCCAGGCGTAGGTCACCTTGCCGGCGAAGAGGAGC
This sequence comes from uncultured Oscillibacter sp., assembly GCA_948902155.1. The sequence goes on along the minus strand of CAQVQZ010000122.1, from coordinate 3,612 downwards.
ACGGCGGTCTCCTTCTCGGGCTCCTCGATGGTGAAGGTATCGCCCGCCTCCATCACCAGGAGGCCCACGTCCATCTGGGTGCCCATGTCGTCCACGGCGGTGTCGATGTAGGCGTTGTAGCCCTGCCTGAGCTCATCGTTTTTGCTGAAATAGGTCATTGGAATCATCTCCGTTTTTTATTCATGCGCTTCTGGGAGGGGGAACGCGTTCCCCTGGTACACATGAGGGACAATAGAGTCCCCGGCAGTTCACCGGAGGGTCCGGGGGACCCAGGCCCCCTGGTTTCTCCGCTATGCGGAGAAATAAATTGGAATCATTTTTGCGACGGCATGCGCGTCACAAAAATTCCTTGACTCCAGCCGCCTTGGGCGGCGGCTCCTTCCCCTTTTCCGGGGCCCCCGCAAAATCCGCAGATTTTGTGGGGAGAGGAGGAAGGAATGGAGCGGGTGGAGTTTTTGCCGCTTCGCGGCGGAAACGGAACAGAGCGGAATTTCTTCCGACGAGGAGGGGGAAATCCAAAGGGGGACGAAGTCCCCTCTTTGAGACTTAGAGTCCCGTATGCTCCTTGATGTACTTCCGCCCCTTCATGGCGTACTCCAGGGGATTGGCCTTGGCGGGGTCCTGCTCGGCCTCCACCAGCAGCCAGCCCTGATAGCCCGCGTCGGACAGCACCTTGAACACGGGGTCGAAGTCCACGTTGCCGTCGCCGGGGACGGTGAACGCGCCGTTGCGGACGGCCTGGAGGAAGCTCCAGTTGTTCTTCCGGGCCTCTTCCACCACGGGCAGGCGCATGTCCTTCAGATGGACGTGGCCCACGCGGTCCACGTACTTCTTGAGCATGGTCAGGGGGTCTTCCCCGGCAAAGGTGAAGTGGCCGGTATCATAGCACAGGAACACATAGTTCGGGTCGGTGTTGGCCATCATGCGGTCCGTTTCCTCGCTGGTCTGGACCACCGTGCCCATGTGGTGGTGGAAACAGAGCTTGAAGCCCCGGTCAGCCGCAATCTTGCCCAGCTTGTTCAGCCCGTCGCAGAAGCGGGCCCACTCCTCGTCGTTCATCACGTGCTTGTGCCCGCCGGTGAGGACGGGGGTGTCCATCTGGCCCTGGATGGAATAGCTCTGCTCGCTGACGTTGATGCGGTTCGCGCCCACAGCGGCCAGGAAGTCCAGGTTGGCCTTGAAATCCTTCTCCTCCTCCTCGAAGGGGCGGGTCAGGATGAAGGAGGAATACCAGCGGCTGGCGATGCGCATGCCCCGCAGGTCCAGGGCCTTCTTCAGCTCCGCAGGGTCGGAGGGATATTTGTTGCCGATCTCGCAGCCGGTGAAGCCCGCCAGCGCCATCTCGCTGACAATCTGCTGGAACGTGTTCTCCGCGCCCAGCTCCGGCATATCGTCATTGCACCAGCCGATGGGCGCGATGCCCAGGGATACAGTTTTGGGATCAAACATAGGAAACGACCTCCTTGAAATTTTGCCCGTCCGGGACCCGCCGGGGACCCGGGGCAGGATGAAAAAACCGGCGGAGCAGAAAGACCCGGCAAACGCCGCGCGGGTCTTTTCCGCAATCGTTTTCGCCATGAACAAAGTAGCATTTTTCGGTCAAAAAATCAACGGGTATTCCGGCCTTTTTCGAAAATTTTCCGATTTCGCCAAAGCGTCTGTGGCTTTTTTTACGCTTTGACGGAAGAGACGCGAGAATTTACGCAAACGTTCACAATTGCACGCGCCCTCACCAGCGGTCCGTCCAGCCCACGGACTCGGCGTCCGCCCGGAAGGGCTCCGGGAACACGCCGGAGGCCAGCATTTCCCCCCGGATGGCGGCGGAGAGGTCCTCCACGGTTTCAGGGCCGTAGGCGGCAAAAGCGGCGTTGTCCATCAGGATGGCCCCCACCCGCTGCATGTCCTCCAGGTTCACCCGCTGAATCTCCTCCGTCTGAGAGGAACAGCAGTCCGTGAGGACCACGGTGTTGTATTCCAGGGCAATGGCGTCGTAGCAGGTGGTGCGGACGCAGTTGGGGGTGGTGGTCCCGGCCAGGAGCACCGTCCGCACGTCCAGGCGGCGGAGGATCAGGTCCAGCTCCGTCTGGAAAAAGGCGCTCCAGCGGGGCTTGATGATGGTGTAATCCCCCGGCTGGGGCCGGAGAGCCTCCGGGGCCTGGGCGCTGTTGGGGCCGGTGGAGGCGGGGGTGCAGGCGTGCCCACCCGCCTTCCAGGCGGCGTAGCGGGTCAGCTCCACGTCGCTGCCGTCCGCGCGGTAGATGCGCTTGACGAAGAAGACGGGGATGCCCTTGGACCGGGCCAGGTCCAGGGCGTGGGCGCAGGCGGGGACCGTGGCCTGGGCCCCCTTGATGCAGTGGCCGCCCCGGTGATCCACAAAGCCGTTTTCCATGTCGATGAGGATGAGGGCGGAACGGGTGTAATTGGGTTTCATGAGAAGTCTCCTCTCGCTAAAAATGAATGCAGGTTCTCAGATTCAGGCGTCCTGGCTCTTTTCAAACACGTGGACCCGGAAGGATATCCGGGTCTCCAGCCGCTCCAGCGCCGCCAGGCGCTCCGCCCCGGACTTGGGGGTCTTCCAGGCGTAGGGCGTCATGCGGAACAGGTTCCGGATGTCCTCCCGGTTTTCCAGGCAGATCGTTTCATCCACCGGGATGATCTCCCGGTAGGTGAAGCCGTCGTAGGGCGTTTCTTTCTCCTCGTTGGGATAGGGGTTTTCATAGAGGATTTCCTTCATCTCCCACAGGTGCATGGGGCCCGGCACCACGTAGAGGAACCGCCCGCCGGGCCGCAGCACCCGCCGGAACTCCTCCAGCGCCAGGGGCGAAAAGCAGTTCAGCAGCGCGTCGGCGCAGCCGCCGGCCAGGGGCAGACGGTAGGAAGACGCCACGGCAAACTCGATTTCCCCGCACCGCTTCCCGGCGGTGCGGAGGGCCAGCTTGGAGATGTCGGTCCCCGCCATGCGGGGGGATTTTCCGGCGGCGCGGAGCGCCTCGTAGATACCGGCGGTGTACCAGCCCTCGCCGCAGCCCGCGTCCAAAATGACAGGCGCTTGTTCGGGAAGAGCTAAGAGCTGATTACTAATTGTATTCAATAGCGGACTATAATACTGTTTGCATAAAAAGTCCCGCCGGGCCAGCACCATCTCCCGGTCGTCGCCGGGGAGGGCAGAGTGCTTTTGGTTGGGCGGAAGGAGGTTGACGTAGCCCTCCCTGGCGACGTCAAAGCTGTGGCCCGCCCCGCAGCGGTACGCCCCGCCCAGCCGCTCCAGGGGCCGGGCGCAGAGGGGACAGCGGAAGAGGCTCATGGCTCCGCCCCTCCCGTGACGTCGTTGATCCACTTCCCGCCCTGGACCCGCCAGAGGCAGAGGGGGAACTTGACGATGCTCTCCAGCTGGATGGCGAAGGCGATGGGCCAGCAGCCCAGCTTGAAAACCAGGGCCGCCAGGGCCGTAACCGGCAGGCAGATAACCCACTGGGGAGCCACGTCCAGGGCCGTGGACCAGAACACATCTCCTCCGGCCCGGAGGACGCCGGTGACGGCGGAAATGGCGCAGGCGTGGAGGGGGATGGCGGCAAAGCCCATGACGGCCAGGGCCGTGGCGATCTCGGCGGA
>CAQVQZ010000121.1:4413-6645 GCA_948902155.1 uncultured Oscillibacter sp. | reverse complement strand
AGGCCGGCATGGAGGGGGCGGCGGACCCCTTCAACCGGGGGACCTATCCCTGGGGGCGGGAGGACCGGGAGCTTCTCGAGTGGTTCTCCCGGCTGGGGACCCTGCGCAAGGGCCGGGCCTCCCTCCGCCGGGGGGACCTCCAGTGGCTGGAGGCGGAGGGGCCGCTGCTGTCCTACGTCCGGGAACTCCCCGGAGAGAGCACCCTTACCCTGGTGAACGCCGGCGGCGGGGAGCGGAGCTTCTCCCTTCCCGAGGCGGACTACCGGGACCTTCTCACCGGCGAACCCGTCCCCGGCGGGCAGGTGCCGGCGCCTCCCCACAGCGTCCGGCTGCTGGGAATCGGCTGAGAATTTTAGGGTCTGTTCCCACAGGCCCAAACGCATGTCTTTCCGGCAAATGTTGCCGTCTGCGGCGTTAAAAATCTGCCCGGAAATCCGCACACTTGGTTTGTGTGAACAGACCCCGGCAAATTGTTTCACGTGAAACACTCCCCGCCCAAAAGGGCCCCTGTCCAACAGGGGTCCTTTTTGCGCAGGCCCTCCCTCCGCGCCTCCCTGGAAGCGGGCCCCTGTCCGGGCGGCATTGGCGGCGGAGCGGAGATGTATGCCGCCTGTTTTTGCCGCTTTGGCGGGGGCCTCCCTGTTTCACGTGAAACTTTTTCGCCAAATGGCTCCATTTTTAGAAAAATTGTGGGATTTGACCTTGCAAGGCCCCTCGGCCCTTGCTATAATGATGGTTACATATGGCCCGGACCGGCTCCGGTTTTGGGCTCCGCCCGGATCACGGCAGAGGTCCGGCCTCCGGCGGGGGCTTTGCTTTTTCCGGCGGAGTTCCGCCCGCCTGGCGGGAAAATCGGTAAAGTAGGTGCTTTTGTGGCAAAAATCATTGCAGTAGTAAACCAAAAGGGCGGCGTGGGGAAAACGACCACCTGCGTCAATCTCGCCGCCGCCCTGACGGAGGCGGGGAAGCGCGTCCTTCTCTGCGACTTTGACCCCCAGGCCAACGCCACCTCCGGCATGGGCGTGGACAAGACCGTCTCCAAGGGGGTCTACTCCGCCCTAATCGGGGAACTCCCCGCCGGGGAGGCGGTGGTCCGCACCCGCTATGGGGACGTGCTGCCCTCCAACAAGGCCCTGGCGGGGGCGGGGGTGGAGCTCATCGGCATGGAAAACCGGGAGTTTCTGCTGAAGCACGCCCTGGCCCCCCTGCGGGAGGACTATGACTTCCTTCTTGTGGATTGCCCTCCCTCCCTGGAGCTTCTGACGCTGAACGCCCTGTGCGCCGCGGACTCCATCCTGGTGCCGGTGCAGTGCGAGTACTTCGCCCTGGAGGGGCTCAGCGACCTGATGAACACGGTCCGGCTGGTGCGGCGGTCCCTGAATCCCTCCCTGGAGCTGGAGGGCGTGCTTCTGACCATGTTCGACGGGCGGACGAACCTGGCCCTGCAGGTGGCGGAGGAAGTGAAGCACTACTTCCCCGGCAAGGTGTACGCCGCGGTCATTCCCCGGAACATCCGCCTTTCCGAGGCCCCCAGCCACGGAAAACCCATCAGCGCCTATGACCGGGCCTCCCGGGGGGCGGACGCCTACTCCGCCTTTGCCTCCGAATTTATGAGGCAGAGCGGGGCCCCGGGCTGATGGCGGCAGGCAGTGCAGAGCAAGGGGGAGGGCGCCGGAGGCGCCGCCTGCACCCGCCGGGGCTGCCGGTCCTTTGGCCGGCCGCCGGAATGCTTCCCCCTGAAAGGAGCGTGTTCTTGTGGCAAGCAAAAAGCCCTCCGGACTGGGACGGGGCTTGGGCGCCCTGCTTGGCGACGACGTATTAAAACCCGAGGCAGCGGGGAACCTGTATTTACCCATCTCCCAGGTGGAAAGCTGCTCCGCCCAGCCCCGGAAGCTCTTTGACGAGGCGGCCCTGGCGGAGCTGGCGGATTCCATCCGGGAGCACGGGGTCATCCAGCCCCTGACGGTGCGGAAGCTCTCCTCCGGCTATTATCAGATCATCGCCGGGGAGCGCCGCTGGCGGGCCGCCCGGCTGGCGGGGCTCAGCGAGGTTCCCGCCGTGGTCGTCGAGGCCGACGACCAGAAGGCGGCGGAGCTGGCCCTGGTGGAAAATCTCCAGCGGGAGGACCTGAACCCCATGGAGGAGGCCGCCGGCTTCCAGTCCCTGATTCAAACCTATCACATGACCCAGGAGGAGGCCGCCCGGCGGGTGGGAAAATCCCGCAGCGCCGTG
>CAQVQZ010000121.1:0-4403 GCA_948902155.1 uncultured Oscillibacter sp. | reverse complement strand
GCTTCTGGGCCTCCAGGGCGGCGTGCGGAAGCTGGTGGAGGAGGGAAGCCTCTCCGCCGGGCACGCCCGGACCCTGCTCCCCCTCTCCCCCGCCCTTCAGGAGCAGGCGGCGGAGGCCGTGATCCGGGGCCAGCTCTCCGTCCGGCAGACGGAGGCCCTGGTGAAACGGATGCTGGAGGAGCCCGAGGAGGAGCCGGACCTTCCCGCGCCGCCCAGGGAGGTGGATTACACCCTGGAGGCCCAGGTGGCCCTGTCCAACAAGCTGGGCCGGGGGGTCAAGATCGTCATGGGCCGGAAGAAGGGGCGGATCGAGCTGGAGTACTACGGCGTGGACGATTTGAACGATCTTCTGGAAGCCCTGGAGCTCTTGAAGGTCGGGCGGAAAGGACCGGAGGCATGAAGCTGGAAAAACGAAGCGGCGGAGGCCCCGCGGAACCGGAGGAGGAAGCCGTCCCCAGGGGGAAAAAGCCCGTTGTGGTCTATATCATGGTGCTGTTCATCGCCGCCTTTCTGCTGATGGCCTGGTCCTTCGCCTCCCACCAGCGGAGCAACACCGAGGCCCTGGGGCGGCTGCAAAGCTCCGTCACCGCCATGCAGGAGGTCCAGGACCTCCAGGACCAGATCATCGCCCTGCAAAAGGAGCTGGCGGAGGCGGAAAAGCGGGTGGAGGAGCTGGAGGACGAGGCGGAGAGCCGGCAGAGCGAACAGGAGACCAAGGAGCGGGAGCTGGAGGCTATGGATCTCCTCTACTCCCTGCAGCAGCGGTACTCCGCTAAGGATTACACGGCCTGCCGGGAGATTCTGGACCGCATGGAGTCCGGCGGCCTGACGGAGGCCCTCCGGGACGGCCAGCCCACGCCGGACAGCGTCACCGCTCCCCGCAGGCGCTTCCAGCAGCTCAAAGCCGCCGTGGAGGCCCGGGAGGCGGAGGCGGAAGAGGCGGAGCAATGACCCGGATGGGCCGGGTCCCGGCCCGGGCGGCGGCCTTCCGGCCATTGTCTGGAGGAAGAAAACCGAACGGACAGGTAAGCCCTCTTCTCCACCAGGGAAACATCCCCTTTGGAACGGGGCGCCTCCCCCCCAACTGCCGCATAAGCGGCGGCGGAAAAAGAAGGACAGACGATTCTGCGAGAGACACCCCCCCGCCCCGGAAGGGGCGCGCAAAATTCCGTTTCACGTGAAACAAACCTATTCCCTACATGGTATCAATTTTAGGAAAGAAGGAAATCATCATGCTTGACATCCGCTTTATCCGGGAGAATCCCGACATCGTCCGGGAGAACATCAAAAAGAAATTCCAGGACGCGAAGCTCCCCCTCGTCGACGAGGTCATCGACCTGGACGCCCGGCACCGCGCCGCCATCGCCGAGGCGGACCAGCTCCGCTCCAACCGGAACGCCCTGTCCAAACAGATCGGCATGCTGATGGGCCAGGCGAAAAAGGACCCCGCCAAGCTCCAGGAGGCGGAGGCCGTCAAGGCCCAGGTTAAGGAGCAGGCGGACCGCCTGGCGGAGCTGGAGAAGCTGGAGGACGAGCTGTCCGGCGAGCTCCATAAGCGGATGCTGGTCATCCCCCAGATCATCGATCCCTCGGTGCCCATCGGCAAGGACGACAGCGAGAATGTGGAGGTCCAGCGCTTCGGCGAGGCGAAAACGCCGGACTTCCCCATCCCCTACCACACGGAGATCATGGAGTCCTTCGGCGGCATCGACCTGGACGCCGCGGGGCGGGTTTCCGGCAACGGGTTCTACTACCTCCTGGGGGACATCGCCCGGCTCCACGAGGCCGTGCTGGCCTATGGCCGGGACTTCATGATCGGCAAGGGCTTCACCTACTGCATCCCCCCCTTCATGATCCACGGCAACGTGGTGGAGGGCGTCATGAGCCAGACCGACATGGACGGCATGATGTACAAAATCGAGGGGGAGGACCTCTATCTGATCGGCACCAGCGAGCACTCCATGATCGGCCGGTTCATCGACCAGATCCTTCCCACGGAAAAGCTGCCCCAGGTTCTGACCTCCTACTCCCCCTGCTTCCGCAAGGAGAAGGGCGCCCACGGCATCGAGGAGCGGGGCGTGTACCGCATCCACCAGTTTGAGAAGCAGGAGATGATTGTCGTCTGCAAGCCGGAGGAGTCCCCCATGTGGTACGAGAAGCTGTGGCAGTACTCCGTGGAGCTGTTCCGCTCCCTGGAAATTCCCGTGCGGCAGCTGGAGTGCTGCTCCGGCGACCTGGCGGACCTGAAGGTCAAGAGCTGCGACATCGAGGCCTGGTCCCCCCGGCAGCAGAAGTACTTCGAGGTCTGCTCCTGCTCCAACCTGGGAGACGCCCAGGCCCGGCGGCTCCGCATCCGCTATAAGGACGAGTCCGGCAAGACCCAGCTCTGCCACACCCTCAACAACACCTGCGTGGCCCCGCCCCGGATGCTGATCGCCTTCCTGGAGAACAACCTCCAGGCCGACGGCACGGTCGTAATCCCCGAAGTCCTCCGGCCCTATATGGGCGGGACCGAAAAATTGGTTCCTCAGAAGTGATTGCAATTTGTATTAAATTATCAATATTATTACGAATAGTTAAACGGTTTTCCAGCCAATAGGAGAAAGGCGAACGATGAAACGTATTCTCGGACTGATTTTAACGGCTGTATTCCTGTCTGCGCTCTCAATCCCTTGTGGCGCAACGGGTACAGAAACCACAACATATCGGGATTACCCCGGTTTTTCCGACGTGGCGGAGGGAAGCGCCTCCTACGAGGCCATCAAGCTCTGCTATGAGCGGGGATTGATGAACGGCACCTCGGACACGGCCTTCAACCCCCAGGGGAAGCTGACGGTGGCCCAGCTGGTGGTCCTGGCGGCGCGGCTGTATGATTTGCAGTGCGGCGGCGACGGGACCATCCCTCCGGACCTGCCGGACCTGAGCGGGTCCTACCTCCGGTTCTATGACGGAGAGGGAAATCTGATGGCCTCCTGTTCCAAATTGGAGGAGCTCCCCTCCTTCAGCGGCGGCGGAGAGAGCTTTTACGCCGCCCTCAGCGAGGCTCCCGACGACGAAAGCCTGCCGGAAGCCTGCACGGTGGAGATCGGCTACGAGGGCTACAACCGCGTCAAGTCCCTTGAAGGCGTGCGGGAGACCTACCACCCCGTTTCCGGCGCCATGAACCACGGACTCACCGGAACGGGCTACCGCTTCCAGGTGAACCCGGACGCTCTTTACACCCGTCCCAGCGCGGAGACCGTGGAGCGGCTGAAGGGAGCCTGGTGGTTCCCGGCGGCCTTCTACCTTGCCTCCGAAGGGGTTATGAGCATGGAGGGCGGCCTGGTCCTTCGGGCCAGCGGCTGGGACTACACTAATGACAGCGGCTACGACCCCCTAACCCGCTTTTCCCAGGACCACGCCACCCGCGCCCTGTTTGCATGGCTCGTCGATCTGACCGCCGGGCCGCTGGAGGCCGTCAATGAGACGGTGAACGTTCCCGACGTGGAGGTCGGGGAAACCCGGGACGCGGAGGCCATCCTCCGCCTCTATCAGGCGGGGGTCCTCACCGGCGTCGACGCCGAAGGGAACTTCAACGGCAGCGGCGAGCTGACCCGGGCCCAGGCCGCTATGATGCTGGCCCGGGTGCTGGAGCCCTCTTTGCGGGTCAGGGCTGTGTGATTTCACTCCTATCCGTATTCCCAGGATAAATTTATACGAAAGGAAATCGAATTATGGCTGAAAAAACCTCCGGCTTCCTTGCGGAATTTAAAACCTTCATCGCCCGGGGAAACGTAATGGACATGGCTGTCGGCGTCATCATCGGCGGAGCCTTCTCCAACATCACCTCTTCCCTGATCGACGATATCGTCATGCCCATCCTGGGCATCTTCACCAGCTCCGTGTCTTTCGCGGAACTGACGCTGAACATCGGCCCCGCCGTCATCACCTACGGCAACTTCATCCAGGCCATCCTGAACTTCCTCATCATGGCCCTGGTGGTTTTCTGCCTGGTAAAGGCCATCAACAGCTTCCATAAAAAGAAGGAGGAGGCCCCTCCCCCGCCCCCGGCCCCCTCCGCCCAGGAACAGCTGCTGGCGGAAATCCGGGATCTGCTGAAAAACAGATGATGGAGTCCATTCTCCGAGAGGGACTGGCCGCCCTCTCCCTCCCCGCGGAGGGAGTCCCGGCCCTGCTCCGCTACTGGGAGCTGCTGGCGGAGAAAAACCAGGTGATGAACCTGACCGCCATCACGGACCCCGGCGAGGCGGCGAGGCTCCACTTCCTGGACAGCGCCGCCCTGCTGGCTCTGGCGGATTTTCGAGGAACGACCGTTGTAGATGTAGGCACCGGGGCGGGTTTCCCGGGACTTCCCCTGAAAATCCTGGAGCCCTCCATCCGGCTGACCCTGCTGGACGCCCAGC
>CAQVQZ010000120.1:1426-6675 GCA_948902155.1 uncultured Oscillibacter sp. | reverse complement strand
AGGCACTCCTCGCCCAGGATGAAGTAGGTACAGGACACCGCGCTCATAAAGGTGGCGGGGACGGCGGTGATCCAGTAGTTCTTCTTTTGCTGGAACAGGTACATGCTGGCCGCCCAGAGGACGATCATGGCCAGGGTCTGGTTGGACCAGCTGAAGTACCGCCAGATGACGTTGTAGTCGATCTTGCCCAGGGCGTTGCCGATGCCCAGGATGGCACCCGCGCCCAGCACGGGGACGCACAGCTTCAGGCGGTTGGCGTAGTTCTTCTGGTCGATCTTGAACCAGTCGGCCAGGGTGAGGCGTGCGGAGCGGAAGGCGGTGTCGCCGGAGGTGATGGGGCAGGCGATGACGCCCAGCATGGCCAGCACCATACCGGCGGAGCCCATGGTCTTCTGGCAGATGTCGTACACGGCGGTGGGGCCGCCGGCGCCCATGGCCAGCAGCTCAGCGCCCTCGTAGATGGAGCAGCCGGCGGCGGCCCAGATCAGGGCGATGATGCCCTCGGAGATCATGGCGCCGTAGAACACCATATGGCCCTGACGCTCGGATTTCATGCAGCGGGCCATCAGCGGGGACTGGGTGGCGTGGAAGCCGGAGATGGCGCCGCAGGCCACGGTGATGAACATGAAGCTCCAGATGGGGGTGCCGGAGGGGTGCATGTTGTACAGGTGATCCCACAGCTCGGGGATGACGTAGTTGGAGTTGGTAATCACGCCGAAGGCCACGCCCACGGCCATAATGATCAGGCAGATGCCGAACACGGGGTAGATCTTGCCGATGACCTTGTCCACAGAGATAAAGGTGGCGATGAAGTAGTAGATCAGGATGAGGATGAGCCAGAACATCTTGTTGGCCAGGATGCCGCCGGCGTTCTTGCACAGCAGCTGGAGCAGGCCGGCGGGGCCCACGGCAAAGACGGTGCCCACCATGATGAGCAGCACCACGCTGAACACCCGCATGACGTTCTTCATGCCGCCGCCCAGGTAGATACCGGTGATCTCAGAGACGGACGCACCCTCGTTACGCTCAGAGAGCATCCCGGCGAAGTAGTCGTGGACGCCGCCGGCGAAGATGGTGCCGAAGGTGATCCACAGGAAGACGCTGGGTCCCCACAGGGAGCCGGACAGTGCGCCGAAGATGGGGCCCAGGCCGGCGATATTCAGCAACTGGACCAGGAACAGCTTCCACTGGGGCATGACCACGTAGTCCACCCCGTCGTTGATGCGGACGGCGGGGGTCTCCCGGTCATCCGGGCCGAAGGTGCTGTCAACCACTTTGCCGTAGACAAAGTAGCCGGCAATCAACAGGGCCAAACACACAAGAAAACTTACCATAAATATACCTCCCTTAAATTTCAGTCCCGCCGCGTATGGCCCGCGGCCGGACCGTTTAACAAAGCTAAAGGTCCTTCTACTCCAACTCCTGTATTTCCGCCTGGATCAGCCTCCCCGCAGCGGAGGCCAGCTGGTCCAGGGTATGGATGCGGGCCAGGCTTTTCCCATAAATGGTCTCCGCAGACGGTATGTTAAGGCTGGGACCCATAAAGATCGCCCCCACATGGCAGCCCTGACGCTCCAGGGCCCGGACCTCCCGGGCGGCGTCCTCCACCGCCGGAGCGTCGGCGTAGTCGCGGCCGAAGGGGTAGTCCCCGCCCGGCGGGATGCGGCGGCTGTCGTTGGGGCTGGCGTCGGTGAGGAGCAGAAAAAGCCGTCTTTGCTCTGGGGGGACCTCCAGCAGTTCTCCCGCCGCCCGGAGGACCAGGCCATCCCGGTTCCAGCCAGCGGCGAAGTAGCGGAATACCTGACCGCTGCTGTCCCCGAAGTCCTTGAGCACCCGGAGGACGGTGTACCCCCGCAGGCTGCAAAAGCCGGACACCCGCACGGGTACGCCGCACCGGGCCAGGCTCTCGGCCAGGATGTACCCCTGGGCGGCGACGGCCTCCTGACAGTGCATCCGGGAGGAGGAGGCGTCCAGCAGCAGGTCCACCGAAAAGCCGGGGCGGGCGGAGTCCGTCTCCCGGACAAAGACCCGCCGGTCGGACAGCGCCGCCGCCCGCCAGACACGGGGGGTGTTCAACTTTCCGCTCCGGGCGGTCTCCTCCTCCGCCTGGCTGTGGACCCGGATACAGTTTTGAATCTGCTCCGTCAGCCGCCGGATAGTGTTTTGGTAGAGGGCAGCGTCCGCTGAGAAAGCCTCCCGGTTGTGCTCCTGCTGGAGCCGGGCCTGCTCCGCCAGCCGGCGGGCCTCCCCGCCGGGTGCCTGCTCCGGGGTGGGGACCCCGGCAGTGTACCACAGATGACAGCCCAAATGGAGGCCGGCGCACAGCTTCTGCTCCGCCGCCGCCAGCTCCCGCTGGGGCAGGAGGGAGGGGCCGAAGCAGCTCTGGATGTACAGCCGGTCAGAGGAAATGTCCTCCTTCAGCCGGATACTGGCTCGGCGGATGTCCAACTTTGTGCTGTCCCCCTCATCTGACCCCTTTCCGTGTCCGACAGAGGCCACATCGGTGTGGACGATCTCTGTGGGCATCAGCCGGGTCATCACCCCGGCCCATTTTCCCGTGAGGTGAAGCCGCAAGGCGGAAGGCGGGCGGCTCCTGCCGTCAAAGAGGCGAAAGCGGGCAAACAGCTCCAAAATGGCGGGAAAAAGCTCCTGTTCCTCCATTGGCCCCAAGGCCAACGCGGCGGACAGCCGCCTTTCATAGGGGGTCATCACCGGGGGGCGCTTTCCCAGCACTGCCCTCCACCGGGCGGACTGCATGGTGTAGCTCAGCTGGTTTTTTGCCATCCACTCCTGGCGGGAGAGGGTGTGCTCCTTATCAAAGAACTCCACCGCCCAGTCCCGGCGCAGGTCGGCCAGAATGGGCCGTTGGGGCAGCTCCAGCTGATAGGCGGCGCTCTCCAGAGCCAGCCAGGCCAGGTCGTCCAGCAGCGCCTGTCGCCGGTCCCCCGCCCAGGCCTGAAAGAGCCGGGCCGGCCCCTCCTCCCCGTACCACTTGCGGACACAGCCCACAATGGTGTTTAAGTACAGGTTCGGGCTCCCGTCGCCGTTCAGAGAGAGGAACAGGGGCTCGAAGCCGTAGACGCCCGCCCCGTTCCAGACCTGGTTCATCGCCCGGCGCTGTCCGGCGGTATGGTGGGCGCTCACGGGCCGAACAGCTCCCCTCGGGTGAGCTTGGGGGAGACCCGAGCCGCCATCACGTCCCGAATCAGGCCCTGCTCATAGCCGTCGGCGGTCTTGTTGGTGATCCCCATGTCCAGAGCGGGCCCGGAGGGAACCCCCGCCGCCATCAGCTCCAGGGCGTCCAGCAGCCCCCGCAGGTCCAGGGCCTTGGAGGAAATTTCACCGCCCTCGCACTTCTTTTGAAGGTCAAAGAAGAGCGAGACAAACTGCTGGCGGTATTTCTGTTTCAGCTCAGGACAGCGGTGTTTCAGCAGCCGGTCCAGATTTTCCGGGCTGATGGCGGGCATCTGGATGACCACAAACCGGGAGGCCAGGGCCTCGTTCAGCTCCCGGGTGCCGGCGTAGCCGTAGTTCATGGTGGCGATGAAGCGGGCGGCGGGGGCCATGGGGAGGCGGTCATACCCCGGGATGTCCAGCACCCGCCGGAAGTCCAGAACGGCGTGGAGGACGGCCAGTGCCTCGTTCTTCGCCATGTTGATCTCGTCCAGAATGCCGAAGCCCCCGTGCTGGGCACATTGGTAAACAGGCCCGGGCCGGAAACGGACCTGCCCCTCCGTGAAGGTGTCCGTCCCCACCAGACCGGAGGCGTCCAGATTCACATGGAAGGACACGTTCCAGGCGGGGCGGCCAAAGACTGCGGCCAGGTTTTCCGCCAGCACGTTCTTGCCAGTGGCCTTTCCCCCGGTGAGGAGCAAATTCTTTCCGCAGAGCAACGCGGCGATGGCCTGCTCCCAGACCTCCCGCCCGTAGTAGTGAAATTGGGGGACGGGGACCCGCTCCGGCAGCTCTGTGGGATTGTCTGTCCGGAATTGAGCCAGCTTCTCCAGCAGTTCGGAGCTGACCCCCTCCTCTTTTAGAAATGAAAGCATCGCCGAAGCACTTCCTTTGCCCGATAAAAGTTAGACCCGGACGGTGTCCCCACCGCCCGGGCCACAGCTTTGGTGATGGATGGATAACACAAAAAAGAGGAGCATTCCTTTGAGCGTTCCCATCATAGCACCAAAATTTTGAAAATTAAAATACTTTTTCCCTTGTAACTACTATATCTTTTCGATATGATAATAAGCCCCAAAAAGGCTCCAAGATCATTTGACCCTGGAATCTATCCATCCACCTGAAAGAAATTCCCTAAGAAAGAATAATTATTTCATAAAGGAAATTCAGTTCTCAGAAGGGATCAATTTGACAACAGTAGTACTCTCATAGGTCATAGCCTCGTCTCGTACAAAAGCCACCGTTCCTGCCTCCGGAGCAGTCTGGCGGCTCTGTTCGGTTCCCAGGTAGGGGTCCAGAATACGGAACAGGGGAACACCCGGCTCCATCTCCTGACCGGGAGGGACGAAGCTCTCAAAGAACCCGGCCCGCTTCGCCCGGAGGGACACCTTATCCTCGCTCTCCACAATGCGGGACAGGAAACCGCCATAACGATGGTATCGCAACAGGCCCTGGCCTGCCAGAAAGCCCAGCACAGATTCCACCGCCTCCCGGGCGCTGGCCTGATCCACCCGGCCGTTGCTGTTGGTATAGAGGGAAAACGCCTTGGTTTCCCAAATCTGCCAGTTATAGTTCGGCGTGGTGGTATCGAACGGCCGCGGAGCATGGAGTATCACATAGGGCAGGCCGAACTGACATGCCAATTCAGGGTCCTCATAGCCGGTTTTCATCATGCGCACATGGGGCACAAACGCGCCCGGCATATAGAAGGAAGAAAACTGCACCCCCAGAGGAAAATCCTGAACAGCTTCAAAGACCCCGGCAGCGATGCGTTGGGTGGTCTCCCCCAGGCTGTACCCCGGGAACATGCGGTTGATGTCGGTATTGTCGATGGACCAGAACCGCTTTTGCACATTCATGGAGTAGGGATTGACACAGGGGATCACCATGATCTGTTTTCCGGGCGTCAGGCGGCCCTGCTCCTCCATCTCGCCCAGCCGTTTTACCAGCTGGGAGCAGATGTAAAGCTGCTGGTACTCATTGCCCCGCATACTGCCCGCCGCCGCCCTGGCCGCGGACGACCGGGTCCGCAAAGCGTATCTGGGTGCGTAAGGAGGCAAAGGAATGGAAAAGTT
>CAQVQZ010000120.1:0-1416 GCA_948902155.1 uncultured Oscillibacter sp. | reverse complement strand
CCGTGAGACCGGCAGCGGCGGCCATAACATCGCCTGGAAGCTCTCCGAGACCATGGGCATTCCCTACTACGACCGAGATCTTCTGCGCAAGGCCTCGGAGGTCAGCGGTATTCACGAACGGCTTTTCGGCGCGGCGGACGAGCTCATCGGCCTGCGAGAGATGCTCTCTGCTGCGGAGAAGGTCTACACCGGCGAGCTCCTGCCGCCGGACAGCGATGACTTCACCTCCACTCGGAACCTCTTCAGCTTTCAGGCGAAGATTATCCGGGAACTGGCGGAAGCGGAATCCTGCATCATCCTGGGCCGGTGCGCCAATTACCTTCTGGCCGGCCACCCTAATGTGCTCCGGCTGTTCATCCACGCCCCGCTGGAGGCCCGCCTCGCCCGAGTGGCGTCTTACTCCCTGGCCTGGAGTCAGCGGGAAGTGGCCAGGCACATCCGGGTGGAGGACAAGCGCCGCGCCGCCTACTACCATTACTATACCGGTGAGGAGTGGCGGGACACTGCGGGCTATGACCTCTCCCTGGACTCTGAGGCCCTGGGGGAGGACGGCTGTGTGGAGCTGGTGCGAAGATTTCTGCCCCTTTTTTTAGAGGAGCTATAATGGAGCAGTGCCGTTTATACTAATTATACTAAAGGAAAGACTGCTCAAATTGTTTTCTGCCGCATATACCCCGCTATTTATCTGTGTTTCCCCAGCCGGAGACGAGGGAAATATGCGGAATTTTCAACGATAATTCTTAATATCCCAATTCGACCTCGTGTTGCCGGGAAAACAAGTCGAATAAATATGTTTATCAATCTTTTTTATTCCGCCATTTGGCAAAGTCCAATCTCCCTAACCAATTTCTCTTTACAGCTGAGGCCACAGGGCCTATAATGAACAGACGTAGTAGAATGATATGGGGGGCCTCATCATGGAGCTGCGCACCTTGCACTATTTTACCGTTGTAGCCCAGGAGATGAATATCACCCGGGCAGCGGAAAAGCTGAATATGAGTCAGCCGCCCCTCAGCAACCAGATCAAGGCCCTGGAGGAGGAACTGGGGGTCCAGCTCTTTCTCCGGGGGAAGCGGCGTCTGGAGCTGACCGAGGAGGGATCTCTCCTGCTGCGCCGGGCGATTCAGATCCAGGAGCTGACGGACAAAACCCGGCAGGAGATTTCCAGCCTGCGGGAGGGGATGACCGGCACCATCTATCTGAGCATGGTGGAGGGCCGCGCCCCCTTTCTGGCCGCCCGGTGGATCGCCGGCTTCCGGGAGGAGTTTCCCCTGGTGCGCTACAACCTGTGGAACGGCAGCAGCGACGATGCACTGGACCGGCTGCGCAAGGGGCTGGCCGACCTGGCCGTCATCGCCGCGCCCTACGACACCGAGCACCTGGAGGGCTTTCCCGTGGGCCGGGAGCCCTGGGCCG
>CAQVQZ010000119.1 GCA_948902155.1 uncultured Oscillibacter sp. | reverse complement strand
TCCACGGCATCGACGTGGAGAAGCTGCTGGCCCTGGTCAACGAAGAGGCCAACAAAAAGGCGGAGTAACCGTCCGTCTTGCGGAAACTGGAATTGACGCCCCGCCTTCAGCTGCTGGCGGACTGGACGCCTCCCGGCGCGCGGCTCGCCGATGTTGGCACGGATCACGCATATCTGCCCGTGTGGCTTCGGCTCCATGGGCGCGTGGTCTCTGCCATTGCCTGCGATCTGCGGGAAGGGCCCCTGGCCCGGGCCAGGGAAACCGGACGGCTTTACGGCGCGGACGGGATCGAGTACCGGCTTGGGAACGGGCTCTCCGTTCTCTCGCCGGAGGAGGCGGATACCATTGCCATCGCCGGTATGGGGGGGGAGAATATCGCCGCCATACTGGCGGACGCCCCCTGGACGGCGGACGGGAAGCACACACTGCTGCTTCAGCCCCAGACCCGGGCCGAGGTCCTGCGGGGCTTTCTGGCGGAGAACGGTTACGCCATCTTCCGGGAAGCGCTGGTAGAGGACCGGGGCACAATCTACCCGGTGATGCAGGCCGGAGGCGGCGGGATGTCCCTGACCCTGGGCCAGCTCTACGGCGGAGCCGCCCTGCTTCACGACCCGCTGGGGGACCGGTACATGATTGAGAAGATTATCCACCTGCAAACCGCCGTAGCGGGGCTGAACCGCTCCGGCGGCGGCCAGGAAAAAGGGGACGCGCTGCGGAATGTCATCACCGCGCTGCTGTCCATGAGAGAGGAGTGGCGGCGTGCCAACTGTCGGTGAAATTGAACGGGCCATTTTTGACATCGCACCCCGGGAATGCGCCCAGGAATGGGACAATGTGGGTCTGCTGGTGGGCCGGCCGGAGCGCGAGGTCCGGAAGGTACTGGCGGCCCTGGACATTACGGAAGGCGTGATCGAAGAGGCCGGCCGCTGGGGAGCGGAGCTGGTGGTCTCCCACCATCCCGTGATTTTCCACGGCCAGAAAAGAGTGGCGGGCGGCGACGTAGTGGGAGAGAGGCTCTTGGCGCTGATGGAGCGCGGGATTTCCGCCGTGTGCATGCACACGAATCTGGATTGTGCCGAGGGCGGAGTGAACGACGTTCTGGCCCATTCGCTGGGCATTCAAAATCCGGAGCATTTCACCGGCGAAGGCGTGGGCCGCTGCGGCTGGCTGGCGGAACCCATGGACCTTCCGGCATTTGTCAAGCGGGTTTCTATGTGCCTGAGGCCCAACGGCATCCGGTACGCCGACGCGGGACGGCCGGTCCATCGGGTGGCCGTAGGCGGCGGCTCCTGCGGGGAGTTTGAGGACGCCGCCATTGCGGCGGGGTGCGATACCTTCGTGACCTCGGATTTGAGCTATCACCAATTTGTGGACGCGAAAAGCAAGGGAATCAATCTCGTCGACGCGGGGCATTTTCCCACGGAAGACGTAATCTGCGGTCCCTTGATCGACTATTTGTCCGAGCGGTTTCCGGAGCTGGAAATCCGGAAATCCGAGACCCATCGGGAAGTTATCCAGTATTATGTGGAAGGAGAATAAACACTATGTCCGGACATTCCAAGTGGCATAATATTCAGAAGACGAAAGGCGCGGCGGACGCAAAGCGCTCTGCCGCTTTCACCAAAATCGCCCGTGAAATCATCGTTGCGGTCAAGGAGGGCGGCTCCGGGGATCCGAACAACAATTCCCGCCTGGCAACGGTGATTGCCAAGGCTAAAGCGGTAAACATGCCCAACGACAACATCAAGCGCACCATCGACAAGGCCCTGGGGGCGGGAAACACCGACAGCTATGAGGCGGTCACCTATGAGGGCTACGGCCCCGGCGGTGTGGCGGTCATAGTAGAGGCCCTGACGGATAACCGGCAGCGCACCGCGCCGGAGGTTCGCCATGCGTTTGACAAGTGCAACGGGAATCTGGGCGCCATTGGCTGTGTCTCCTGGTCCTTTGACAAAAAGGGCGTCATCGTCATCGACAATGAGGACGGGGAACTGGATGAGGAAACCGTGATGATGGACGCTCTGGACGCCGGAGCCGCCGACTTTGAGGCCGATGGTCCCGCCCTGGAGATCACCTGCGACCCCGACGCGTTCAACGATGTGGTGAAAGCCCTGGAAGGGAAGGGGTACAGCTTTGTCAACGCCGAGGTGGAGATGGTGCCCCAGAATTACATCACACTCAGCGGAGAGGGCGACGTAAAAAACATGCAGAAGCTCATCGACATGCTGGAAGACAGCGACGATGTGCAGAATGTCTGGCACAACTGGGACAACGACTGAATCACGGCGGGGCATGCCGGAAAGGGCATGTCCCGCTTTTGCTCCCCCAAAATTAAACAAAACAATTTTTTTGTACAATCTTGGCGCGCACTGCAAAGGAATGCCCGCCGTTCTCCAACCGGAGGACGGCGGGCCATTTTACTCATTCCGCCGACGGTACAGCCGGGCAAACAGCAGTCCCGCAAGCAAAAACCCCAGGGAAGCCGCCGCCAAAGGGGAGGCGTTTTCCGCCGCAGCGGGCGCTTCACCGGGAAACGTCCTGCCGGGGAAGCCGCCTGCTTCCCATCCTTCAGGAGGACCCTGCCGGAGAATTTTGGCAGGCTGGGACCCCGGGTCTGCTTCCGTGCCTTCCCGCTGAGACGGCCCCAGGGAGGCGGAATTCTGGAGGGAGGACGGCGAACCCCGCCGTTCCTGCTCCCCGCCGGGAGGGGAGAATCCCCCTCCGCCGCCCCGCTCCATCGTACCCATATCGGAAAGGGTAAGGGAGGAGGCGTCCACCAGAAGGGAGGGGTCTGTTTCCGCTTCCGTGGAGGAGATTTCCCCGTCCAGCTGTCTGCCGACGCTCTCTGCCCGAAGACGGCAGAAGTTCCGAAGGGTTTCCACGCCGGTTGTGAAGTCCTCAAAGCTGTAGAACCAGGTAGGATCCCTTTCCACATAGGGCGCGATCAGCGCCGCCGCGCGGTCAATCAGTTCCTCGGGATTCACGGTTTCCAGGAACTCACGGAAATACTGGTGGTACAGTTCCGTATACTCCGCGCTGTCAAAAATCCAATCCACCATGGGGCGGCTGTCCCCGCTGTCCACCGGGGAATCAATGGGGGCGTTCACCTCACCTGCGGCGCCGCCGCTCTGGAACGTCCCGTAGGCAAGATTGTAGTCCCAGGGGATCATGGAGAGCCTTCCGTCCTCTTCATAGAGATAGTAATTGTGGACCATGGAGCCGGTGTAACTGTCGCCGTTTCGGACAAAGTTGTGAACCACAAAGTAGCGGAGAACTTCCTCCATATCCAGGACATTTTCCAGGTTTTCTCCTGCGCCAAGGGCTTTCAGAGAGGCGATGAGCCGGGCCCGGTCCGCTTTGGTTCCTTCCGTCTTGGCGTTTTCAAAGATATTGGGATAGCTGTCCGGGTCGTCGTCAATGTACCGGAGCTTTACGTCGTCGCTTCCCATGCCGCCGGGACCGCCTCCAAAGCCGCCGGGGCCTTTCGGTTCCGTCCCCTCTTCGGCTCCCGTCTGTCCGGAGACAACTGCTTGGCCGTCCGACGGGGAGGGAGGCGCGCCGTCCGGAAAAGGCCGGCTCCGGGACGGCGCGGCGTCCCCGTCGGAGCCCAGGAAGTCCTCCATGTCGAATTCCCGGCCGTTGCCCCGGCCGCCGCCGAAGCTCATGCTGTCGGGCTTATAGAGCTGTCCTCCCCCGGCGCCGTAGTTTCGCTGGAGAAACGCGTCCTCCACGCCCTCCACCGCCAGGTACAGCCCCCAGTCCTGGCCGTTGACGGTGATAAAGATATAGGAACACAGGGGGGCGTCCACGCCGAAAGCTCCCATCATCCGGTAGGTGAGATAATCTTTCATGCAGGTAGTATCCTGTATGAGATTGTTCAGACTCAGCTTATCCAGGCCATAATAGGTTCTGCCGCCCTCGTAGTGGTCAAACTCCAGCTTAAAGCTGTAGCGGCTGCTGTCCATAGCGGAAACCATCGTTAAAGAGGTATTGCCCTTGGCCCGGATGGCGGTGTTTGGGTAGGTTTCGCCGTCAATGGTGACCGTGCACTGGGCGTACTCCTCGTTTTCACAGGTTTCCAGGAAGCCCTCCCAATCGCTCATGGCAATGTCAAGGGAATGGACTTGCTCCGTGTTGAAGAGCCGGGCTTCATAGCCCAGAGAACCGTCCTTGGAGCGAAGGCCCAGGGCCTCGCCGTTCATAAAAGCGGCGGTCAGCAGCAGGCAGAGAACCAGAGCGGCGGCACAGAGCCGGTCAATGTATTTGTGGGTAGACATGCGGGGCCTCCTAAATCGCAATGCGTTGTTTCCGCCGCTTCGGCCCGGCGTTTTGCCGGGCTGCCGGGCGGGCCAGCCTTCTCTTGGGCGTTTTTACCTTTTTGGGTATGGAGGGGTTCTGCGCGGCGCCGCCGGAATTCCCGAAATCCTTCGCGCAAAACATCAGCCCATGTAATCCCCGTTGTAGCTCACCAGTACTGCGCTGCGCACACCGGGGAGATCCGCCAGAGCGTTAACGAAATCCGTATGTTCCTCTTTCAGGCGAATCTCAAAATTCAGCTCTATGGCGTCCTTCTGAACGGTTTTACTCTTCACCACGCAGCGCCGGGTGTTCTGCCGAAGGAAGTCCTCCGCCTGGGCCTCGCTGTCCCGCCCGTCGCACTGGAGAACGGCGATGTAAGGATCACAGCGGGATTTCCGGTTGACAAAGATCAGCAGCATCACGCCAATCACCAGACTGCCGAACACCGCCAGCGGAATCAGGCCCGCCGCCAGAACGATGCCCACGGCAATGGACCAGAACAGGAAGGCAATATCCAGAGGTTCTTTGATGGCGGTGCGAAAACGGACGATGGACAGGGCGCCCACCATGCCCAGGGACAAAACCACGTTGCTGGTGACTGCCAGAATGACCATGGTGGTGATCATGGTCAGGGCCACCAGGGTTACGCCGAAGCTGGAGGAGTACATCACGCCGGTGAAGGTCTTCTTGTAGACCAGAAAGATGAAGAGCCCCAGGCCGAAGGCCAGAATGAGGGCCAGGCTCATATCCAGGAGGCTGACGCCGGCGATGTTCTCCAAAAAGCTGGATTTGAAAATGTCCTGAAATGTTGTCATGATGATCCAATCCTTTCTTGCTTATCCATAAATGCGGCAGGCCGCGTACTTAGAAAAGGCGGCGGTATGCCGTCCGGGGAGCTGCACGGCGTCCCGGATGACGTCGGGGAGAAATTCGTCCCACTTCACCTCTAAAATGGAGGGGGCGTTCCCCGCGGGAACCGTGACGCAGGCGGGGTTCAGAAAATCTGTGGACCGAAGCCCGGTTCGGATGTTGAAGTCCAGCGTAACCCGCACGTTTCCGGCGGGGAAGACAAAGGCGTCCCGGGTGTAGTCCACAATGGTCCGGGGACAAAGTCCCTGGGACTTCATCCTCCAGTAAAGCTCCTGGATCAGGGGCCTGCCGCCGCCGGGCATCCAATCCAGGTCTCCGCTCAGGAGAGCCTGAACCTCCTGGGCGCTGAGGAGGACGGAGCGCTTGCCGCACAGGCCGTCCCGCTTAACCTTCTTTTCCAGGCAGATGTAAGAGGCGTCCCCGCCGTAATACCGTATTCGGAATTTTTCCCGCTTGGCCACACCGTCAAGCTTCTCCCGCAGGGCCGTGTCCCGGGGATCGTCGAAGTACAGGCTTCGGATCTCATAGCGGCCGTTCTGTCCGTGGCTGTCCCGCCGGGCGACGGCAGAGAGGCGGGAAGCGAGGACCAGGCGGTCGGCGGCGGTGATTTCGTGTTTCCACTCGTGCCGAGGCTTCATGCTTTGGCTCCTTTCGTTGAACAGGATGGGGGCATCATACAGGAGGTTTCTTAGCTCAACCTTAAAAAGCTGGAAGCCCGGGAAAAATTTTGACCGGCCTGGAAACGCCTGAAAGCGGCGGGTTTCGCCGGATTCTACCACTGGTCGGTTGATTTTTTCCCTGGGTTTGTTGTACACTGACGGGGAGGTGAGCCACATGAACAAACAGCAATTCGGAAATTTTATCGCGGAGAACCGGAAGGCCGCCGGGCTGACGCAGAAGGACCTGGCGGCCCGGGTCCACGTGACGGACAAGGCGGTGAGCAAGTGGGAGCGGGCCCTGAGCTACCCGGACGTGACGCTGCTGGAGCCCCTGGCGGAGGCCCTGGGCCTGGGGGTGGAGGAGCTGATGTCCTGCCGGAGGCTGGAGGCCAGCGAAGAGAAAAAGGAGGACGAGCCTGTGGAGAACACAAGGGAAGAACAACCTGTGCGGAACTTAATGGAGATTTCCCGGGAAAACATGCGGTCGGAGCGGCGGAAGCATATCTGGCAGACGGCCCTGGCGCTGGCGCTGATGCTGGCGGCGACTCTGGGGACCATTTGGTATTGCGATACGTATGTCAGTGAGCAGTTGGACAGTCCCATCGTGCTAAAGGAAACCGTGGGAAATGAGAACTACCTCTATGTGGAGGACCAGGGCCACCTGCTCCGTCTGAAGTGCGGGACAGGGGTGGATTTCCATGGGATCACGCTGAAAAACGAGTGCGGAGATAAGCGCACCTACCGCATGAACTGCCGGTGGAATCAACGGACCTATGAGGGAACCGTTTCCGCCTGTCAGTTTTCCGGTGAAGTCCTGGGTGGAATCATGGATGTGACCTTTGAGACAGAGAAGGACCAGCTGTTCTGGTATGACCAGGTC
>CAQVQZ010000118.1:447-6775 GCA_948902155.1 uncultured Oscillibacter sp. | reverse complement strand
GGTGGTGGGCAGCGTGGGCAACGGGTCCACCCTCCGCCTCATCAGCGACATCCCCGGCGTGAAGTACACCGAGGGGCGCTTCCTGCCCTACTTCTTCCCGGACACCTTCCACGAGGGAGGCGACCCGGTGGGAGAGGCCCGGGAGAACTGGATCACCGCCCGGCGGGCCATCCTGCGCAAGCCCATTGACCGCATCGGCTACGGGGGATACCTGAAGCTGGCCTGCGCCTTCCCGGAGTTTATCCAGTATGTGGAGTCCGTCTGCGGTGAATTCCGGGAGCTCTGCGCCCGCATCGGCGGGGCGAAGCCCTGGTGCGCCAAGACCGTGGCGGTGCTGAACTGCTGGGGGAGGGCCCGGTCCTGGGGCTGCCACATGGTCCATCACGCCCTGTACCAAAAGCAGAACTACTCCTACGCCGGGGTGATCGAAGCCCTGTCCGGCGCCCCCTTCGACGTGCGCTTTTTGAGCTTCGGCGATTTGAAGGCCGACCCCCGCGTCCTGGACGGGGTGGATGTGCTTTTGAACATCGGCGGCGGGGACACCGCCCACACCGGCGGGGCCCTTTGGGAGGACCCGGACGTCTCCTCTGCGGTGAAGCGCTTTGTCTGGAACGGCGGCGGCTTCATCGGCGTGGGCGAGCCCTCCGGCCACCAGTACCAGGGGCGGTATTTCCAGATGGCCCCGGTGCTGGGCGTTGAAAAGGAGACAGGCTTTACACTGGGCTACGACAAGTACAACTGGGAGGAGCACCCGGGCCACTTCCTCCTGGCGGACGCGGAGGGTCCCGTGGACTTCGGCGAGGGCCAGAAGGGTATCTACGCCCTGGAGGGGGCCCAGGTGCTGGTCCAGCGGGAGAAGGAGGTCCAGCTGGCGGTGAACGCCTTCGGCTCCGGCCGGGGGGTGTATATCTCCGGACTGCCCTACTCCTTTGAAAACTGCCGGCTGCTCCACCGGGCCATCCTGTGGGCCGCCCACGGCGAGAACCGTCTGGAAACCTGGTTCTCCTCCGACTGCCGGACGGAGGTCCACGCCTATGTGGACAGCGGGCGCTTCTGCGTGGTGAACAACGACGGCGCCCCCCGGAGCACCACCGTCTTCCGGGGAGACGGGTCCGCCTTCCCGCTGGAGCTGGCGGCGGGGGAAATCCGCTGGTTTGAGATATGAGAAAACGGAAGGGCTTCCCCTCCCGGCGCCGGGCCTCCGTCCGGAACCGGAAGGCGGAGCCCTTCCGGTTGCTTTCCACTTTGTTACAGTTATGGCCATATTACAAACTAAAAATCTTGAGACGCCCTCCCTTCTCTGATATAATGACGTTATTTTTGGGGGCAGGACCCTCCATCCGGGCCCGGTTGGGACGCCGGGCGGGGTCTGCGCGGCGCCGGGCCCCGGGCGCACCCCCCGATTTACGCCAGCAGAGCAGAGGAGGGATTGGCCATGCCGACGGAGCAGGATTCGTTTTTTGAGACTCTTTACCGGAGCAGCTGCGGAAAATTGACGGCCTTTGCCTCCGCACAGCTCAAAGACCCGCTTTGGGTGGAAGAGGTGGTGCAGGACACCTACTACACCGCCCTGAAAAAGCCCGAAATCCTCCGCCGGCAGGAGAAGCCGGACGCCTATCTCATCGGCATACTGCGAAATAAAATCCGGGAATTCTTGCGGACGCGGAAGCGGAATTTCAGCCGCTTTCTCTCCCTTGAACAGGATGTCCCGGTGGAGCCCCAGGCGCCTTCCAACCCCATTCCCACCAGCACGTCCAGCATCCTGACCACCGCCCGGGAAGCGCTGTCCCCGGAGGAATGGCTGCTGTTCCAGCGGGCCATCCTGGGCGGGGCGAGCCACATAGAAATTGCCAAGGAGCTTGGTATCAGCGTCTGGGCCAGTCAAAAGCGTTTGGAGCGCATCCGCAGCAAGCTGGACGAGTGCCTCCCGGATCATTAAAACAGAATCGCTTGACTTTGGACCGGACCGTCTCCCCTGGCGCGCCGGTTTTTCGCTTGCCGGGCGGGCTTTCGGCCCGCGGGCCGCTCCCTCCAAAAAAATTTTGGGTTTTTTGAAAATTTTATGTCAGATTCCGGAGTCTGCGGCCATTAGATAATAAGGAGGTGCGGGGATGCCAACGGATGGCAACATTCAAACACATGGGTTCCTGGATCAGCTGAGCACGGAACAGCTGCTCGATCTGGTGCGGGCGGATTTCGAAGCCTCGGAAACCGGGGACGACGATCTGACCCTTCGGATTCTGGAGGTGATCGAAGAGCGGGAAAAAGCGAACCCCACGGGACTCCTGCCCGACGTCGACCAGGCGTGGGCGGATTTCCAGACGTATTTCAATACCCCGGACGGCACGGACCGTCCGCTTTATCCAACGGGAGATTCCAATGCAGAGACTGCCGGACTC
Organism: uncultured Oscillibacter sp.; assembly: GCA_948902155.1. The sequence goes on along the minus strand of CAQVQZ010000118.1, from coordinate 4,376 downwards.
CGCGGAGGCAGACGGCCCGGCCGGCTGCTGAAGCGGCTTCTGCCCCTGGCGGCCGTGCTGGCCGTGGCCTTCTTCGGAATGGCGGCGGCGCAGGCGCTGGGCGTGGACGTGTTCGGCGCGCTGGCACGGTGGACCGACGAGACTTTCCGCTTCATCGCGGGGCCGGAGGCCGCCGGCATGGGCATGGAGGACGACGCATCGGAGGCGCTTCGGCGTTCGTTCCAGGACGCTCTGGACAGCTGCGGCATTAGAGATATACCTGCCCCAAGCTGGTATCCGGAGGGGACGGAGCTGGTTTCGGATATTGATGTAATTGAGACTAAAGGAGTTTCCTTGGTTTCCTGCGAATTTACATACGACGACAAGACTTTTAACATTGTCACTCGAAAATATCCCACAGATGAGCGTCTCTATGTCCGCTCTTTTGAGAAAGATGCTTCCAATGTTGAAGAATATCGCAGTGCAAGCCGACTATTTTACATAATGTCAGATTTAAATAGAGAAACTGCTACTTGTTATGATGGTCGAACAACCCTGATAATTGAAGGAAGTCTCTCATTGGAAAACCTAAAGCACATTATTGATTCTATAGGAGGTTAGCTTCTATTATGCGCCGAGCAAAGAAACTCACCTTTCTCTTAACCAGTCTAATTTTATCCATTATGTGCTTTTGTCAGATAGCTTCTGCGGCGGAAAGCCCCGCCCGAGCAAGCCTCTACTTAAGCAGTTATGGGGCCTATTTATCAGCCGAAAGCTCAAGCTATACTGGCACGCTCAACATCGAATTTGATGTAGTGGCAGCGCAAAGATCCGATTATGTAGGGGTCTCTGAGCTCATTATCTACAAGTCCAACGGCTCTCGTGTTGCAGCCATTACAGGTTCAACCAGAAACGGTCTTTTGAGGGCTAACGCCTTAGCGCACGCATATACGTATCTCTACAACGGCACTCCCGGGACTTCCTATTATGCCGTGGTGACCGTGTATGCCGAAAAGGACGGCGGCTCCGATTCCAGAACCATCACCACCAACACCTGCGTGGCTCCCGGCTGAGTTTTCAGCCTTTCCCGCTTCCCGCTGCCCGGAAGCTTCCCCTGCCATATCCGCGTCGCCCAAACAGGCTGTGGGCCGGGGCGGATGCCGGCGGGGCGGCTGCGTCCCGCGAACCCCCGCGCTTCCTGCGAGCCTGTGAAAGCAGGCTCGCCTCTTTTTTACAGGTTTCGCCAAAATTCGCCAAAAGCGGAATCCGGCTTCCTGGAAATCGCGCCCCCTGCCTCCTATGATATTCATAAGGAGGTAAAGCATATGCCCGCGTTATTGGATCACAAAAAGCTTTGCAAGGAAATGAGCGAACAGGCGCTTACACAGGAAACGCTGGCGGAACGGGCCGGCATCAGCGACCGGCACCTGCGGAACCTGCGCTCCAGGGACACGAACGTCTCCATGTCGCTGCTATACAGCATCAGCGCGGCGCTCCGGGTGCCCATGGACGAGTTGGTGGTCCTGCAGGAGGACCGGGAATGACGCGGGCGGGGCGGTCTTTGGGGCGGGGCCCCCGCCTGCTCCTTCTCCTGGAGCAGCTGTTTTACCGTTTCCCCATGGCCGTGGAGGAGATTCACGCCTTCTCCCGCTGCCGGGGCGGGGCCTATCCCGTCTGCCCCCGGTGCAGGGAAACCATGGAACGGGAATACATGTCCTTCTGCAGCCGCTGCGGGCAGAGGCTGGACTGGCGGCGCTACCAGCAGGCCAATGTCATTTATGTGGAACCAGGTGATCACACTGTACACAAAGAACATTCAATACCTTCTCGTTGAAGAGCAGCTTTTCACCCCGGAGCTTGGCTCATACCGCACCTTCGGGATCGCGGCCCTCCGCCGCTCCCCCCGGGGAAGCGAACAGCTGGCCTATGTGTCCGACGTTTCCACGGACCGGGCCTTCGCCGCCGGCCTGGCGGAGCGCTGCCGCCGCGGAGGGCTTTCCCCGGTCCACCTTCCGGATTTCATAGCGGATGCCCTGGGGCTCTGAATTCCCCGCGGCGCGTCCGATGCAAAGCGAGAGGAACCCGAAACGGGTTCCTCTCGTTCTGCGTCCCCGGGAAAACCCGCGGGGCGGTCCCTCCGGCGGTCACGCCGCCGCATAGCCGTCCTTGTCGAAGATGTACGTCCGGCCATCCACGGTCCTGACGGCGTCCCGGACATAGCTGCCGTCGGCGCCGCGATAGCGCCAGCCGGCGTCGTCCTGGGTCCAGCCCTCGGCGCTGACGCCGCCGTACAAGCTGGCGTTCAGGCCGATGGCCGCCCGGGTTTCGTCATCCTGAAAGTGCCACCACTCCGAGGACAGGCCCTTCATTCCCACGCCGGTCATATAGCCCGCCAGCAGCTTGGCATTGAGGTTGCTGCGGTCCGTGGCGGCGTACCAGCTCAGGTCGTGCATTGCGCTCTGCATCTCCAGCTCCCCGCCGCCGTCGGCCCGCTCCAGCGTCAGGTCCAGGGCTATGCCCCGGTTGTGGGCCGAGATGCTCCTGGCCAGGAAGCTCCCCAGGCTGAAGCGGCCGTTGTCCGTCATGAGCTTGAGGAGCGTGGTCTGCCTGCCGTCCTCCGTCGCCGCCGGGTCATTTTTCCGCGCCTCCGCCGTGTCGTAGAGGAAGCGGGTCGCCTCCTGGGGGCGGAAGGCCTCATAAATCTTCAGGCGGTAGCCGTCGGCCTGGGCCGCCAGGGCGGCGGAGAGCAGCTTTTGGGCGCAGGGATAGAGATAGGGCGCCAGGAATTCCCCCTCCGCCGTCCGAACGTGTTCAAAGCCCTTGATCACCTGGCCGGTAATTTGGGGAATGGGGGCGTTGTGGGCGGCAAACAGGGAGCGCTCACCGTTGGCAATTTCATAGGCGCAGTGGTCCCCGGTGTACTCCGGCAGGTTGATCATGCAGAAGCGGCTGTCCACCCAGCCGTAGTCCGACCTCCAGCAGACCCGGAACCAGTCCCCCTCCTCCGCCAGCACGCAGAGGGCGGCCCCGCCGGGGACGGAGGCCAGCCGCTCCCCCTTCCCGGGGTCCTCATAGAGCGTCAGGTCCTGGATGGGCCAGACGGTGCTGTAAAGGGGGGAGACGGAGGCGTAGAGCTCCGTTTCCTCCGCCTGTTCCTCGCCTCCGTCCGCGCCCACGGCGGCCACGCGGAAGCGGTTATAGGACCCGGAGCCCAGCCGCCCGGGGTCATAGCGCATGTGCGCCTCCGGCGTGAGGCGGGCGGCGGTCCGCCAGGCCTCCCCCGTCCAGCGCTGAACCTCGAAGTGGTGGCACCGGGTTCCCTCCCACTCCAGAACGCACAGACAGGGGGCGGTCTCCCGGCAGGTGAGGGACAGCCTGCCGCCGCCGGGCAGATCCGGCCCGCCGGGCTCCACCGGAAGGGAGGCCGGGCCGCAGAGGATGAAGCCCCGCTTCTTCCAGCCCGCCCGGACGATGAACTGCCCGAGCCCCTCCCCCTCCGGGGGGAGGGGCAGCCCGCTTTCGGCGGTGGACGCCACCGGGACGCCGGAGACACCTCCGGGGGAAGCGGCGCCGTCGGTCCGGAAGACCTGGTACAGCTCCCCCTCTCCGGTCCAGCGGAGGGCCCCTCCCTCCGGGGAAGCCGCGGCCTCCGGAGCCTCCAGGTCCCCGGGCAGGACGACGCCAGCCCGGAAGGTCTTCCAGCTCCGGACCTCCCTGGGCCGTCCGAACAGGTCCTTCCCGTCGGCGGCGGCCCAAACCCGGACTTGCAGCTCCTCCCCCTCCGGGAGGCCGGAGAGCCGGGCGGCGGGGCGGCTGCAGTACCGCTCCTCATGGAGCCCGCCGCAGGTAACTTCCAGATGATAGAGCGCCCCGGGGGAAGTGGTCCCGGGCCAGTAGAGCTCCAGGTCCCCGCCGCCGTTGACGCACACCAGCAGGTCCCCCCTCTCAAA
>CAQVQZ010000118.1:0-405 GCA_948902155.1 uncultured Oscillibacter sp. | reverse complement strand
GGCTATACCGTCTCGTGATCCGCACCTCGTTCCGTGTATGTGGTGAATCTCTTCCCAAGGCCCCGCCTCCGCCGGGGAGACGCGGGGCCGTTTAAGGAAATGATACACCCAATCGGGGGAAAGTCAAGGGGTATTCGCACCGCCCCCCGGCCTCTCCAAAGGCGGAACGGCCGCCCCGGGGCATCGGCGGGGGACGATGCTCCGGGGCGGCGCTGTTCTTTTCATCAGGGGCGGCTTCCCCCGTTCTCCGCCGGGCCGTCTGCGCGCGAAAGCTCCGCGTCGTGGAGCCAGGTATAGCGCTCGTCCTCGCAGCGGTCGGTCTGGAGCCAGGGATTCCCCTCCAGGTGCCGAATCATCCAGGTGGTGTACATCTGGAAGCCGGGGGCCACGGCCTGGGGATGGAGG
>CAQVQZ010000117.1 GCA_948902155.1 uncultured Oscillibacter sp. | reverse complement strand
CTGATCTACTCCCTGCTGACGGGGAAGAGCACCCAGGCGGCGGTGGAGTTCGCCGTGGCGGCTTCCGCCCTGAAGCACTCCATCGAGGGCGACTACAACATGGTCACCGTCTCCGAGGTGGAGAAGCTGGCCGGCGGCGACGGCTCCGGGCGCATCCAGCGATAACATTCGAAGAAAAGGAGGGGCGCGGTCCAGGAAAGTGGATTCCCGGACCGCGCTGTTTATGGATATGAAAGCCTTTATGGACAAGGATTTCCTGTTGGAAACCGAAACCGCGAAGCATCTATATCATGACTATGCCGCCAAAATGCCTCTGGCGGACTATCACTGCCATATCTCCCCCCGGGAGATTTATGAGGACCGCCGGTTTGACAACCTCGTGGAGGTGTGGCTTGGCGGGGAGAACCCCGACGGCACCTACTTCGGCGACCACTACAAGTGGCGGCTCATGCGCTCCAACGGCGTGAGCGAGGATTACGTCACCGGCTCCAAGCCTGCCTTTGAGCGCTTTATGAAATTCGCCGAGACCCTGGTAAAGGCCATCGGCAACCCCATGGTCCACTGGTGCAACCTGGAGCTCCGGCAGTTCTTCGGCTATGACAAGCCTCTGACCCCGGAGACCGCGAAGGAGTGCTGGGATTTCTGCAACGAGAAGCTGCGGACGGACCCCAATCTCACCGTCCGGGGCATCATCCAAAAGGCCAACGTGGCCATGATCGGCACCACCGACGACCCGGTGGACTCCCTGGAGTGGCACGAGAAAATCGCCGCCGACTTCTCCATCCGGGTCAAGGTCTGCCCCTCCTTCCGGCCGGACAAGGCTATCAATATCTCCAAGCCCGGCTTTGCGGAGTACATGGGCAAGCTGGCGGCCAGCGTCGGCAGAGACAGCCTGAACAGCGTGGAGGAGGTTTGCGCCGCCCTGTCGGAGCGGCTGGAGTTCTTCGTCAGGCTGGGCTGCCGGGCCAGCGACCACGGCCTGGACTACGTGCCCTTCCGCCCCTGCTCCCTGGAGGAGGCCGACGCTGCCTATCGGAAGGCCATGAAGGGCGAGGCCCTGACCCTGGAGGAGGCCGAGGGCTATCAGACGGCCATCCTCCTGCACCTGGGCCGGGAGTACCACCGCCTGGGCGTCGCCATGCAGATCCACTATTCCTGCCTGCGGAACATGAACGCCCGGATGTATGCCAAAATGGGTCCGGACACCGGCTTCGACATGATCGCTCAGAACAGCTGCGGCGGAAGCATCGCCCAGCTCCTCTCCGCTCTGGACGAGAAGGGGGAGTGCCCCAAGGCCATCCTCTACTCCCTGAATCCGGCGGACAACGCCCAGCTGGGGACCCTCCTGGGCTGCTTCCAGTCCGACGAGATCCCCGGGAAGATCCAGCACGGCTCCGCCTGGTGGTTCAACGACACCAAGAGCGGCATGGAGGAGCAGATGAAGTCCCTGGCAAACCTGGGCCTCTTGGGGAATTTCGTAGGGATGCTGACGGACTCCCGGTCCTTCCTCTCCTACGCCCGGCACGACTACTTCCGGCGCATCCTCTGCAATCTCATCGGCGGCTGGGTGGAAAACGGCGAGTACCCCAACGACGATAAGGCCCTGCGGGAGATCGTGGAAGGCGTGTGCTATACCAACGCCGAGCGGTACTTCGGCCTGTAAAAAAGGAGCTTTCAAACCATGGAAATCAACGCGCGGGAGCGGCAGGAGAACCGGCTGCTCCGCAACACCCTGTTTGTCTTCTTCGTCAGCGGCGCGGCCTCTCAGCCCCTGGGGCCCTTCATCCCCTTTCTGCGGGAAACCTACGGGTTCAGCTACGACCTCTCCGGCATCCTGCTCTCCTGCCAGTCGGTGGGGAACCTGCTGGCCGTCCTGGCGGCCGGGTTCCTCCCGGTCTGGCTGGGACGGCGGAGGGCCATTCTGACCACCGCCGTCTGGATGGCCCTGGGTTATCTGATTTTTGCCAGCGGTATCGGGACCCCGGCGCTGCTCATCGCCGCCTGCCTCATGACCGGCGTGGCCCGGGGCGGGAACTCCAACTTTTCCAACACCATGATTTCCACCCTCCCCGGCGACAAGGCCACCCGGGGCTATAACCTGCTCCACGGCTGCTTTGCCATCGGCGCGCTGCTGAGCCCCCTGCTGCTGATCTTCTGCGCGGGGCGCTGGCCCGGGATGGGCTGGCGGATCGTGGCGGGCGTCCTTTGCTTTCTGTGCGTCAGCCAGCTGGCGGTGTACGCCTTGATGCCCCTGCCGCCGGAGAAGCTCGAGAGGTCCCTGAAGTCCGTGGATTACAGCTTCCTCAAGGTCCGGCAGTTCTGGCTGGGGGCGGCGATGCTGCTCTTTTACATCTCCACGGAGTACGCCATCGTGGGCTGGCTGGTGACTTATTTCCAGGACATCGGCATTCTGAGCCCGGACCACTCCCAGATGATGAACAGCCTCCTCTGGCTGGTCATCTTCCTCGGGCGCATGGTGGGCGCGGCCGTCACCGGAAAGATTTCGCAAAGCCGCCTGCTGCTCATAGACGGCGTGGGCCTCTTCGCCTTCTTCCTGGTCATGTTCTTCAGCCGGACGCCGGGCCCCATCATCCTGGGCCTGGTGGGCGTGGGCTTTTTCATGGCCACCATCTACCCCACGGCCTTCGCCTTCGGCAGCGGCGCGATCCGGGGCAACGACCTGGGGTGCAGCATCATGATTTTCACGGGCAGCGCCGGGGGCATCATCACCCCCGCCCTGGTGGGCTTCGTGGCGGAGTCGGCGGGCATCCGGGCCGGAATGGGGCTGATTGTGGCCTATACCGCTTTGCTTCTGGTTTCCATCATCCTGAGCGTATTGAGCGTACGGACAAAAAGAGGAGAATAACATGGACCGTTTAAGTTACAAGACCCTGTCAAAGCAGGGCTATGCCGGGTATCTGCTCCGGGAGGCCCCGGAGCGGGTGCTGCAATTTGGCGAGGGGGGCTTCCTCCGGGCCTTCGCGGAGCCCTTCGTCGACGAGATGAACGAAAAGGCCGGATTCAACGGCAAGGTGGTCCTGGTCCAGCCCCGGGGCGGGCACCCGGAGATTTCCCGGGCCTTTCAGGACCAGGACGGGCTGTACACCCTGATTCTCCGGGGCCGGGAGAACGGGGAGGCCGCCACCCGGACCCGGGTGATTTCCTGCGTCTCCCGCTGCCTGGACCCCAAGGCGGACTGGGGCGCCCTGCTGGACTGCGCAAAAAACCCGGACCTTCGCTTTCTCCTGTCCAACACCACCGAGGCGGGCATTGCCTTTGACCCTGCCTGCAAGCGGGACGACGCGCCCCCGGCCGGCTTCCCGGCAAAGCTCACGGCCTTTTTATACCGGCGCTATCAGGAGGGACTTCCCGGCTTCTGGATTCTTCCCTGCGAGCTGAACGACCACAACGGGGACCTCCTGCGGGAGTGCGTTTTGAAATACGCGGAGCTGTGGGATCTGGGCAGGGATTTTACGGACTGGCTGCAACGGGAGAATCACATCTGCTCCACCGTGGTGGACCGCATCGTCACGGGGTATCCCAAAGCGGAGGCGTCTGCCCTCTGCCAGGAATTGGGGTATGAGGACGCCCTGCTGGACACCGGCGAGGTCTTCGCCTCCTGGGTCGTGGAGGCCCCGGAGGGATTGGCGAAGGAGCTGCCCTTCCGGGCGGCGGGCCTGCCCATCCAACTGGTGGAGGACCACGTGCCCTATAAGCAGCGCAAGGTCCGCATCCTGAACGGGGCCCACACCTCCATGGTGCTGGCGGCCTTTCTGGCGGGCCGGAACATCGTCCGGGAGTGCATGGAGGACAAGGCCGTCCATGACTTCATGAACCGGACGGTTTATGAAGAAATCATCCCCACCCTGGACCTTCCCCGGGAGGAGCTGGAGAACTTTGCCGCCGCCGTCACGGAACGGTTCAACAACCCCTATATTGACCACGCTCTTCTCTCCATCGCCCTGAACTCCACCGCCAAGTGGAAGGCCCGTGTCCTGCCCAGTCTGACGGAGTACGTCCGGCGTATGGGAAGGCTGCCGCAGTGCCTTACCTTCTCCTTCGCCGCCTATATTGCCTTTTACCACAACGCCAAAGAGCGGGGCGAGGGCTGCCTGATTGGCGATCGGAACGGCGAAGCCTATGAAGTCAAGGACGATGCTTGGGTACTGGATTTCTACTATGACCACCGGAACGACGGCCCCCAAGAGATTGCCCGGGCCGTCGTTCGGAACGCGGATATGTGGGACGGAGTACTGGAAGCCCTGCCTGCCTTTGAAAGCGCGGTTACCGCCTGCCTGGAGCGTATAGAGGCCATGGGTATGTACGAGTCCTTAAAGGGGTGCCTGCAATGAAGCTGATTCAAATTCACTCCGGCGACAACGTGGCGGTGGCCCTGGAGGACATCACCCGGGGCGAAGCTCTGGAAATGGGGGGCTTGACCGCCCTGGAGGACGTTCGCCGGGGGCACAAGATTGCCCTGCGGCCTATTCCCGCCGGGGGAGATGTTGTAAAATACGGCTGCGTCATCGGACAGGCGAGGGAGGATATCCCCGCCGGCGCCTGGGTCCACGTCCACAACGTTCGTACCGGCCTTTCCGAGGGCGGAAGCTATGCCTATGACCACAAGACCTTTCCTCTGCCGGAGACTGCGCCCCGGACCTTCCGGGGCTTCCGGCGGCCGGACGGCCGGGCGGCTGTCCGCAACGAGCTGTGGATTATCCCTACCGTGGGCTGTGTCAACTCCATTGCCGGGCGGCTGGTCCGGGAAAACCAGCACCTGGTTTCCGGCTCTGTCGAAGGGCTCTATACCTTTCCCCACCCCTTCGGGTGCAGCCAGATGGGGGGCGACCACGCCCAGACCCGGAAGCTGCTGGCGGCCCTGGCCCGGCACCCCAACGCCGGGGGTGTGCTGGTGCTGGGCCTGGGCTGTGAGAACCTGACGATGGACCAATTCAAGGAGGAGCTGGGCCCCTGGGACGACAGGCGGGTGAAGTTCCTCCTCTGCCAGGAGGCGGAGGATGAGTTCGCCGCCGGGGCCGCTCTGCTGAAGGAATTGGCGGACTACGCCAAGACCTTCCGGCGGGAGACTATTCCCGCCGGCGAGCTGGTGGTGGGCATGAAGTGCGGCGGGTCTGACGGGCTGTCCGGCATCACCGCCAATCCTACGGTGGGCCGCTTTTCCGATCGCCTCATTGCCCTGGGAGGCTCCACGGTCCTCACGGAGGTGCCGGAGATGTTCGGCGCGGAGGGCATCCTCTTCGACCGCTGCGCCGACGAGACCGTCTTCCAAAAGGCCGTGGGCATGGTGGAGAACTTCAAGCGGTATTTCACCAGCCACGGCCAGGTGGTCTATGAGAACCCCAGCCCCGGCAACAAGGCGGGGGGCATCACCACCCTGGAGGACAAGTCCTGCGGCTGCGTCCAGAAGGGCGGCAGCGCCCAAATCGTGGACGTGCTGGGCTATGGCGAGGCGGTGACAAAAAAGGGCTTGAACCTCCTCAGCGGCCCGGGGAACGACCTGGTGTCCGCCACGGCCCTCACCGCCGCCGGGGCGCATCTGATTTTGTTTACCACCGGCCGGGGCACGCCTTTTGGGGCGCCGGCTCCCACGGTGAAAATTTCCACCAATACCGCCCTGTATGAGAAAAAGGGCGGCTGGATCGACTTTAACGCGGGCACCGTGGCCCAGGGAGAGCCCCTGGACAGTGCGGGTGAGCGGCTGCTGGATTTTGTTTTGGAAATCGCCGGAGGAAGACCGACGAAGAACGAGCAGCGGGAAGCCCGGGAAATCTCCATCTGGAAAGACGGAGTTGTTCTCTGATTCTGTTTTGTAAGGATCAGAACGGCTGCCGCCATTCCTGCTTTTTCTGTTCGGCTTCCTTCCAGCCATTCTGTGAACGCGTACAGAGTTCCGCCTCCTTAAATCACATCGACTGTACGGTTCTGCTTCGCTGTCCCCGGTAAACCCACAGGACGGCGAAAGCGGAGACGACTCCCAAAACGAAAACCGCCATAACCGGATAGCTGACGTACATTCCGAACACATTGAAACCCTTATATCCGTCGAACACCTCTTTCATCAGCGTGACATTTGCCAGCCCGAAATCCACCAGCGCCCCAAGCCTCTGGGTCACGGTATCGCCCATCGCCGCCAGCCCTACATTCACAAACAAAATCGCCAGACTGACCCCCGCCGTCCCCATCCGGCTTTTCATGCGGGAGGAAATCAAACAGATAACCAGGCTATAGACCGCGCCGGTAAAAATGAGCCATGCGGCCCCAACCGCGGCAAGCTGCCAGACCTTCCAGGGGAACATGGACCGGGCATAGGTGGGAATGGACTGGATGGCGGCGTCCCAGCCGTGGAAGCTCCCATGGGGCAGAAAACCGAACAGAAACGTGGCGGCCAGATACAGCGCAACCACCACCGTGGAGGCGGCGAGGACGCTCAGCAGCTTTGCCGTGACGATCTTCCGCCTGCCGTACCGGGCGCTTAAAATCAGGTTGTCCATGCCGCTGGAGCATTCCACGGCGAACACCGGGGCAATGACAAAGGTCAGCGGCACAAACAGCAGGAACTGCATCATATGCTCCCCCCAGTTGTTGAACAGGTTTTCCCACAATAGGGCGCCCACAAACTCCGGCTCCCCCAGCTCTTCCAGCCGTTCCAGGGCGGCGGACAGCTCCCGGCAGTCAGAGGCATCCTGTTTTCCCTGGCGTTTCAATTCCGCGAGCTTCCCCTGCAGAAGGGCGATGCCATAGGGTTCCTCGGCGCTCTCCGGCGGCGTGCCGTTCCAATATTCCTCCACCCGTTCGGTGTAGGCGTGGTAGTTCACCGCCAGAATGAT
>CAQVQZ010000116.1 GCA_948902155.1 uncultured Oscillibacter sp. | reverse complement strand
TGCCCCGCAGGCGGTTGACGATCAGGGTGCTCAGGGCCTCGCCCTCCACGTCCTCAGCGATGATGAGGAGCTTCTTGCCGGACTGCACCAGCTGCTCCAGCAGGGGCAGGATGTCGGAGATTACGGAAATCTTCTTGTCGGTGATGAGGATATAGGCGTCGTCGACCACGGCCTCCATCTTCTCCATGTCGGTGGCCATGTAGGGCGTGATATAGCCCCGGTCGAACTGCATGCCCTCCACGACCTCGCTGTAGGTCTCGGCAGTCTTGGACTCCTCGATGGTGATCACGCCGTCGGCGGAGACCTTCTCCATGGCGTCGGCGATCAGCTTGCCGATCTCCTCGTCACCGGAGGAAACCGCGCCGACGCGGGCGATATCCTTGGACCCGTCCACGGTCTTGGCCTGGGCCTTGACCTCGGCCACAGCGGCCTCGACGGCCTTGGCCATGCCCTTCTTGACGATGATGGGGTTGGCTCCCGCGGCCAGGTTCTTCAGGCCCTCGCCGATCATGGCCTGGGCCAGAAGGGTGGCGGTGGTGGTGCCGTCGCCGGCCACGTCGTTGGTCTTGGTGGAAACTTCCTTCACCAGCTGCGCGCCCATGTTCTCAAAGGGATCGTCCAGCTCGATTTCCTTGGCGATGGTCACGCCGTCGTTGGTGATGAGGGGCGCGCCGTATTTCTTGTCCAGAACCACGTTCCGGCCCTTGGGGCCCAGGGTGATCTTGACGGTATCGGCCAGGGTATTGACGCCGGTCTCCAGCGCCTTGCGGGCGTCCTCGCCGCGCTTGATAAGCTTAGACATAATTGCAGTTACCTCCAGATTTTTTTAGAAGAGGGGATTCACTTCTCCCTCGGACTGAGGCCCCTTTTGAAAGGGGCTCCCGGCGAAGCCGGGTGGGGATTGTCCGCAGGCACTTTCTTTCAGTGAAAGACTTTCTATAGAAGAAGCCTGGAAAACAATCCTCCGTCATCGCCTTCGGCGATGCCACCCCCTTTCAAAAGGGGGCTTTTTGGCGCGGCGGACCAAAGGTCCGCGCGTCCGTTTTACTCCACGATGGCCAGAATATCGTTCTGCCGCACCACGACGTACTCGACTTCCTCCAGGGTGACCTTGGTGCCGGCATACTGGCTGGTGATGACCTTGTCTCCGGGCTTCACGGTCATGGTGACTTCCTTGCCGTCCACGGTGCCGCCGGGGCCCACGGAGATGACTTCGGCCACGGAGGGCTTTTCCTTGGCGGAGCCGGTGAGGATGATGCCGCCCTTGGTGGTCTCCTCCGTCTCCACCATCTTCAGGATGACGCGGTCTGCAAGCGGGGTGAGTTTCATTTGAGGTTCCTCCTTAAAATATAAAAATTTGAAAAAACAAGTTCACTGTTAGCACTCGTGTTTCCTGAGTGCTAACAGTGATTATCATAGTACAGTCCTCTCCGTTTGTAAAGGGGGATTTTCTCAAAAGTTATGAAGAAATTGTAAATGTTGCCGGAAGTTCCAAAACCTGCCTCCACTTCCCGCAAATTCCAGGTCAAAACGCGCCTTACCGCCTCCGGCGGGAACTTCTTCCGGACAAACCGCCTATTCCAGCAGCCAGTCGTCCACCACGTCCCGCAGGCTCACAGGGGTTACTGAACCCCGTACCAGGGCCTCCGCCAGCTCCCGCACCCTTTGCCGGGAGGGGCTTAAATCCGGAACCGCCGCCGCCTCTTCTCCCATTTCCACCTGGATTCCAAAGGAGTCCCCCGCTTCTTCCAGCAGGTAATACCGCACCGGCGCCCTCCGGCACCGGGCTTCTCCGATCAGCACTTTCTGCAACGAACCCTCCCCTTTCTCCGCGCCGCCCGGTGAAACCGGGCGCGTTCTAACGCCAGCATAGCATAAGGGGGCCGGGAAAGCTTGTCAGATTTTGTCGAACGCGCCCCGCTTCCCCTTCAAGAATTTACCTTTACAACCCGTCCTCCCCCCGTTATAATGAAATGGTTCCCGCGTGGACAAAAAAGCCCTGATTTCCCCATACTCCGGCCCTTCCGGGCCATTGTCCAAATCTTGCGATTCGAGGTGTCCCGATGAAATACATCTTTCAATTCCTGCGGATACTGGCCTTCTGCTTCCTCGGCGAGGTCTTCCACTTCCTGCTTCCCCTCCCCATCCCGGCCAGCATTTACGGCCTGGCCCTCCTGCTCCTGGCCCTGAAAACCGGCGCGGTCAAGCTGGAGCGTATCAAGGAGACGGCGGGCTTCCTCAGCGCCATTTTCCCCCTCCTGTTCCTCCCCGGCGCGGTGGGCATCATGGAGCTGGGCCCGGTGCTGGCGAAAATCTGGCTCCCAGCGGTGCTGGCCATCGCCCTGGTGACCGTTCTGGTCATGGCCGCCGCCGGGCGGACGACCCAGCTGGTGACCCGGTGGAAGGAGGCCCGTCATGATTGAGCTTCTGACCCAAGGGGCCGTCTGGGGCGTGCTGCTGACCTGCGGGGCCTTTGCCCTGGGGAGCTTCCTCCAGAAGAAGACCGGCCAAGCCTGGTGCAACCCCCTGCTGCTGGGGAGCCTCTTCGTCATCCTGTTCCTCCAGCTCTGCAAGATTCCCTACCCGGACTACCAGTCCAGCGCCGCCCCGGTGAGCTATCTGCTTCTCCCCGCCACCGTCAGCCTGGCGGTGCCCCTCTACGAGCAGTGGGAGGCCCTGCGGAAAAACGCCGCCGCCATCCTCTCGGGCATCGGCGTGGGAGCGGTGGTCAGCGTCGGGGCCATCCTGGTTCTGGCCTGGGCGTTCCACCTGGACCGCGCCGCCGCCGTCAGCCTTCTGCCCAAGTCCGTCACCACCGCCATCGGCGTGGACGTCTCCGGCGAGCTGGGAGGCATTCCGGCCCTGACCACCGCCGTCATCATCCTCACCGGCATTTTCGGCAATCTCACTGCCCAGGGGGTCTGCAAGCTTTTCCGCATCACGGACCCCGTGGCCAAGGGCGTGGGCATCGGCACCGCCTCTCACGCCATCGGCACCGCCAAGGCCCTGGAGATCGGGCCGGTGGAGGGAGCCATGAGCAGCCTGTCCATCGCCGTGGCGGGCATCCTGACGGCCCTGCTGTGCCCCCTGGCCGTGAACCTTCTGCCCTGAACCCAGAAAGGAGCCCCTATGGAAATCCTGTTCAGCACCAGCGCCGCCGGAGGACTGAAATGCTCCCACGCCGCCAGCGGTCCCGTCTGCGCGTTCGATCTCGTCCTGAGCGTGGGCGACATCTCCGAGGATATCCCCGGTCCCCGCCGCCGGGAAGCCCTCCGTGCCCTGGAGCGCTCTATCCTATCCCTGCCCGGCGCGGAGGACCACATCGACCAATGCGTAACTGCCGCCGCCGCGTCCCTGGAAACCCTCCTCCGCCTCTCCGGGGAGGGGGAGCCGGTTCGAATCTATTACAGCCATCAGCCCGACGAGCTCTGTGGCCTCTGTTGGCTGCTCTCCCGCCTGGACCCCCCGAAAGACCGCTCCGTCTCTCTGGTCAGGCTCCCCCTCTTTGAGCAGCGGGAGGACGGCTGTCTCGTCTCTTATACCGGCTGGGGCGAGGTGCACCCCCGGGACTGGCCCCGCTTCCTCTCCCAGGCACAGCCGGTGTCCCCGGTCCTCGTCCGCGCCGCCGCGAACCGCTGGAAGGAGCTACAGCGGGAAAACGCCCCTCTCCGAGCCGTGGTAAACGGCCGCCTGTCCAGCGTCCCGGAGGACTTCTATGACCCCTTCCTCCGCCAGGAGCTGGACCGCACGCCGGAGGAGTTTTCCGAAGCCGCCTTCATCGGCAATGTCCTGGGCCGCTTCCAGCTGGGCATCGGCGACGGCCTTGTCGCAAGCCGCGTCGAGGCGATGCTGCGGGCGGGGGAACTGGAAGCCCTGACCGAGGCCCCGGAAGGAGCTCCCACTTATCGCCGCACCCTTCGAAAACGGACATGACCTGAACCGGCATGGCGCACAGCCATGCCGGTTTTTCCTCAACATACGGACGCTGCATACTCCCGGCCCGCTCAGCCAATGACCGCTCCGGCGCAATTCCTCCGCATGAAATCGAAAAAATTTACAAATCCTGAACAAGAAACGCTGTACACCGGCCCTCCCGCGTGCTATACTATAAATCCTAACTGACCCGCCGCCCCGGCGGCGCGAGAGAGGTGCTTTGCCATGCGCGAGGAGATGCGGACCTTTGGATATCTCTGCCCCAAATGCGGGAAAACGGTCATGAAAGCCCGTTCCGCCTTTGCCCTGGAGGCTTCCGGGACAGAGGTGGACTGCGACTGCGGCGGCTCCGCCCTGGGCATATCCTTCGACGGGTCCCGATACCGGCTCAGCGTCCCCTGCGGCCTCTGCGGCGGGACCCATCTGGCCGTCTGTCCGCCGGAGCGGGTTCTGGAAGGAGCTACGGCCCTGGCCTGCGCCGCAACGAAGCAGTTCTGCTGCTTCATCGGCCCCGAGGGGACCGTGGACAAGCAGCTCCGGGAGCTGGCGATCCTGGCGGAGAAGGAACAGCGCCAGGGCGAGGGCGAGGCGTTCCTGGACAACGTCATCATGTACGAGGTCCTCTCTGAGCTGAAGGACATCGCCTCCCGTCCCGGCGGAATCACCTGCGCTTGCGGCAGCAGCCGCTACGGCATGGAGATCCGCCGCTCTGCGGTGGACCTGATCTGCCGGGACTGCGGCGCAAAGCTGCGCATCCCCGCCGCCACGGACCGGGACCTGGACGACCTGTGCTGTCACATGAAGCTGGTCCTGCCCGGAAAAGCCTAAGAGCCTGTTTTAAAACAACATCCGATGCAAGCGGCGGTATCAAACCGCCGCGATTTCGCATATCCTGTGATATTGCGCACGTCCTTGAAAGGAGGCAGCATCATGATCACGATACTGGCCCGCGTTTTCCTGAAACCGGAGGGGAAGACCCCGGCTCAGCTGCGCAAGGGCTACGGCGTCCTCTGCGGCGGGGCCGGCATTTTCCTGAACCTGCTGCTCTTCCTGGGCAAGCTCCTGGCCGGGCTGGCCTCCGGCTCCATCGCCGTCGTGGCAGACGCGGTGAACAACCTCTCGGACGCGGGTTCCTCCGTCGTCACCCTGCTGGGCTTCTATCTGGCGGAGCAGAAGCCGGATAATCACCACCCCTTCGGCCACGGGCGGATGGAATACCTCTCCGGCCTGGTGGTGGCCATGCTGATTCTGCTCATGGGCGTGGAGCTGGCCCAGTCCTCTTTCGACAAGATACTGCACCCGGCCCCGGTGGCTTCCGGCGGCCCGGTGACGCTGGTTCTCTGCGCGGCCATCTGCGTGAAGCTCTACATGGCCTTTTACAACCGCCGCCTTGGGAAGCGCATCGGCTCCACGGCCATGGAGGCCGCAGCCATCGACTCCCTCAGCGACTGCGCCGCCACCACGGTGGTCCTGGCCGCCTCTCTCGCGGAGCGGTACACGAGCCTGGCCCTGGACGGATGGGGCGGGATGCTGGTGGCGCTGTTTATCCTCTGGTCCGGCTTCCAGGCGGTGAAGACCACCATGGACCCCCTTCTGGGCACACCGCCCTCGGCGGAGTTCGTGGAGGAGATACAGACCCTGGTCCTCTCCCACAAGCCCATCCTGGGCGTCCACGACCTCATCGTCCACGACTACGGCCCCGGATGCCGGATGATCTCCCTCCACGCCGAGGTCCCTGCCTGCGGGGACCTGCTGGAGCTCCACAGCCAGATCGACCATGTGGAGCGGGAGCTGCGGTCCCAGCTGGGCTGCGAGGCGGTCATTCACATGGACCCGGTGTCCACGGACGACGGCGTCACTCAGGAGACCCGCCGCCGGGTGGAGGAGCTGATTCGCTGCATCGACGGCGACATCAAAATCCACGATTTTCGCCTCGTCCAGAAGCACGACCGGACCAATCTGGTCTTTGACGCGGCGGTGCCCTTCCACTTCCGCCTCAGCGACCAGGAGGTGGAGCAGAAGATTCAGCACGCCGTCCGCATCCTGGACAACAGCTTCCGCGCCGTCGTCCGGGTGGAGCGGTCCTATACCTGAAAGGAGGCGCGCTATGCCCCTCATCCTGCTCCACGGCCTGGGCCAGACCCCGGCCAGCTGGGACGCCGTGGCCCGGAAGCTGGAAACGGAGCCCCTGTGCCCCGACCTCTTCGCGCCCCTGCGGGACCGGGAGGTTTCCTATCAAAATCTCTACCAGTCCTTCGCCGCCGTCTGCGACGGGCTTCCCGGCCCGCTCCAGCTCTGCGGCCTTTCCCTGGGCGGGATACTCGCCCTTCAGTATTGCGCGGAGCATCCCCAGAGGGTGGAAGCCCTGGTTTTGATTGGGACGCAGTATGTCATGCCCAAGCGGCTATTGAAATTCCAAAACGCCGTCTTCCGCTTTCTGCCCAACCGGGCCTTCCGGGAGATGGGGCTTTCGAAGAAGGACGTCATTACCCTGACGAATTCTATGGCGGACCTGGACTTCCGGGAGGACCTGAAACGCGCGGCATGCCCGGCTCTGGTCCTCTGCGGCGAGCGGGACCGCGCCAACCAGGCTGCCGCCAAGGGGCTGCAGGCCGGGCTTCCGAATGCGGAATTGGTGCAGGTCCCCGGCGCGGGGCATGAGGTCAACACCGATGCGCCGGATGCTTTGGCGCGGCTTTTGAATGGGTTTTGCTTTCATGGCCGGAACATCACAAAAGTGTGAGCTTAACGCCGTAGATAGTGTCTACAGGAAATAATTGGATGAACATTTGATCCCAAAATCTATATGAAGTCAAAACATTTTCGCAGTTTCCCAAAGAGGGCGATTTTGAAGAGTAGATAATAATAAGAGCCTATCCTGAAATTAACGATGGACAGGAATGAGCTTGCGCCAGACAAT
>CAQVQZ010000115.1 GCA_948902155.1 uncultured Oscillibacter sp. | reverse complement strand
CCTTCGCCACTTCGATGGGGGAGCTGTACTGGGGGGAGAAGACATAGTTGTCCAGGCGTGGAGCAAGGCCAGCATGTTCACGGGCTTCCGGAACACGGCCATTGTGCTGGTGTTCGTGCTGATCCTGTCCATCTTTTTCAGCGCCACCCTGGCCTATGTGCTGAACCGCTTCAAGTTCCCCGGAAACGGGGCCATCCGGAACCTGTTCATGTTTGCCTCCCTGATTCCGGGCATCGCCACCCAGGTGACGGTGTATCAGATCATGTACAGCCTGGGGCTGATCAACCATCTGTATGGGTACATCATCGTGCTGTGCGGCACGGATATCATCTCGATCTACATCTTCCTGCAATTTTTTGAGAACCTGCCCACCAGCCTGGACGAGTCCGGCATCATCGACGGGTGTACGTACTTCGGTGTGTTCTTCAAGATCCTGTTCCCCCTGCTGAAGCCCGCCATCGTCACCAGCTGCGTCCTCAAGGGCGTGAGTATTTACAACGAATACTACATGTCCAACCTCTATCTGACCAAGGATTACCTCAAGACCATTTCCACCGCCCTTTACGCCTTCGTGGGGCCCTACGGCAGTCAGTACAACTACATCTGCGCAGGTGTCATCATCACCATCATCCCCGCGCTGGTCATCTTCCTGCTCTGCCAGGACCACATCTACAGCGGCATGGCCGCCGGTGCAGTCAAAGGCTAGTTCCTTTTTCTTGAAAGAAAAAGGAACCGAAAAAGAACTTTAGCTCGCTCTGAGGGTCCGGTGGGTCCGTCAGCCGAAGCGACGGCCACCGGGTCTGGAGCGGGGAAGGATACCTAAAAACGTTGTCTCGCTCTGGGGGTCCGGTGGGGCCGCCGGGCCCGGAGCGGGGAAGGAGACGATATGTGCAAGCTGATTTGTCCGGACCTGCCGGGCATCCCCTGGCAGGAAAAACCGGCGGGCTGTGAGGCGCCCCTGTGGCGGTATACCGAAAACCCGGTCATTGGCCGCAACCCCATTCCCGGCGTGGCCCAGATTTTCAACAGCGCCGTGGTCCCCTATAAGGATGGATTTATCGGCGTCTTCCGGGGGGAACAGGTCAACGGCGTTCCCTATATCTATCTGGGCCGGAGCACCGACGGCGTTCACTGGGCGTTTGAGCCGGAGAAGATTCACTTTGTTGACAAGGACGGCGCTCCGGCGGAGCCGGTCTATGCCTACGACCCCCGGCTGGTGAAGGTGGAGGATGCCTATTACGCCATCTGGTGCCAGGATTTCCACGGGGCCTCCATCGGCATGGCGGAGACGAGGGATTTCAAGACCTTTACCCGGCTGGAAAACCCCTTTATTCCCTTCAACCGCAACGCGGTGCTGTTCCCCCGGAAGATCGGCGGCATGTACGTCATGCTCTCCCGGCCCTCCGACTCGGGGCACACGCCCTTTGGGGACATCTTCCTGAGCCGGAGTCCCGATCTGGAGTTCTGGGGGCGGCACCGGCACGTGCTGGGGAAAAGCGGAAACTGGTGGGAGAATGTGAAAGTGGGCGGCGGCGCGGCCCCCATCGAGACCGACGAGGGGTGGCTGCTGTTCTACCACGGCGTTACGGGGACCTGCAACGGCTTTGTGTACTCCATCGGCGGGGCTGTTCTGGACATCGACGACCCCAGTAAGGTGCTGTACCGCTGCGAGAACTTCCTGCTGACGCCGGAGGCGTGGTATGAGGAGCGAGGGTTCGTGCCCAACGTCTGCTTCCCCTGCGCCACGCTTCAGGACGCTGCCACGGGACGGATCGCCGTCTACTACGGCTGCGCCGACAGCTATGTGGGGCTGGCCTTCACCACGGCGGACGAAGTGGTTTCCTATATCAAGGAACACAGCCGCTGAAAGGGGGAAGCGTCTATGCCGCGCATTGCGGAATCTGCCGGAGAGATGCTCACGGGCTGCCTGCTCCCCTTTTGGAAGGCCCTCCGGGACGAGAGGTACGGCGGATACTACGGCTACATGGATTTCGACCACCGCCTGGACAAGGGCGCGGAGAAGGGGTGCATCTTGAACAGCCGCATCCTCTGGTTTTTCTCCGAGGCGGCCATGGCTCTGCGGGACGATTCCCTGACGCCTTACGCCCGGCACGCTTACGCGTTCCTGCGGGACAGGTGCGTGGACCGGGACTGCGGCGGGGTGTATTGGTCTTTGACCTGCGACGGGAGGCCCCTGGACGACAGCAAGCACACCTATAATCAAGCCTTTGCCGTCTACGCCCTCTCCGCCTATTACCGCCTTACCGGCGAGGCGGAAGCTTTGGAGCTGGCCCGGATGCTGTTTCAGTTGATCGAGGAGAACTGTAAGGACGCAGGCGGGTATCTGGAGGCGTTTACACGGGATTTCCGCCCGGTTTCCAATGAGAAGCTGTCGGAAAACGGCGTTTTGGCGGAGCGGACCATGAATACGCTGCTCCATGTCTTCGAGGGGTATTCCGGGCTGTATCAGGCCAGGCCGGACCAGGACGTGGGGGACGCCATGCGGCGGATTTTGGATATTTACGCCGGAAAGATCTATGAGCCTGGGAAGCGGCGGCAGAGGGTCTTTATGGACCGGGAGTATCGCTCCTTGATCGACCTCACCAGCTACGGCCATGACATCGAGTCCAGCTGGCTGATGGATTGGGGGACCGGGCTGCTGGGGGACCCGGCGCTGGCCAGGCGCATTGCCGCCGTCGGCTCCGAGCTGGCGGACAGCGTACTGAAAACTGCCTTTGACGGCCATTCTCTGGCCAACGAATGCGAGAACGGCGTCGTGGACGCCCACCGGGTCTGGTGGGTCCAGGCGGAGGCTCTGCTGGGCTTCGTCAACGAATTTCAGAAGCGCCCGGAACGGACGGACTGCCGGGACGCCGCCGCCGGGCTCTGGCGGTTCATCACGGAGAAGGTGCGGGACCCCCGGCCCGGCGGGGAGTGGTTCTGGCGGCTGGACGGGGAGGGAAACCCGGACGCGTCCAGGCCCACCGTGGAGCCCTGGAAGTGCCCGTACCACAACGGGCGGATGTGCCTGGAACTGATGAGGAGGGACCCCGATGTCTATGTTTGAAACGGCCTTTCACCGGGAATGCGCCCGGTATGAGGACCTGGTAAACCGGAAAAACCGGCCCGCGGAGGCGTACAACGGCATTTATACCCGGTGGGAGAACCCGGTGCTGACGCGGGAGCACGCGCCTCTCCTTTGGCGCTATGACTTCGACCCGGAGGCCAATCCCTATTTCATGGAGCGGCTGGGGGTCAACGCCGTGTTCAACGCCGGGGCCCTGAAGCTGGACGGGAAATACTGTCTGGTGGCCCGGGTGGAGGGGGCGGACCGGAAGAGCTTCTTCGCCGTGGCGGAGAGCGGCAGCCCGGTGGAGGGGTTCCGGTTCCGGGATCACCCCATCCAGCTGCCGGACACCTGCCCGGAGGAGGTCAACGTTTACGACATGCGGCTGACCAAGCACGAGGACGGGTGGATCTACGGCGTTTTCTGCTCCGAGAGCAAGGACCCGGCGGACCCGGACCTCTCCGCCGCCGTGGCCCAGGCGGGCATCGTCCGGACAAAGGATCTGGAGAGCTGGGAGCGGCTGTCCAACCTCGTGACCAAGGAAAGCCCTCAGCAGAGGAATGTCTGCCTGCTGCCGGAGTTTGTGGACGGGAAGTACGCTTTTTACACCCGGCCTATGGACGGGTTCATCGACGCCGGAAGCGGCGGGGGCATCGGGTTCGGGCTCTGTGAGGACATCACCCATGCCGTGATCGAACACGAGCGCATTACCAGCCGAAGAAAGTATCACACCATCACCGAGGCCAAGAACGGCGCGGGGGCGGTGCCCATCAAGACGGAGAAGGGGTGGCTCCACATCGCCCACGGGGTGCGGAATACGGCGGCGGGGCTGCGGTATGTTCTCTATGTGTTTCTGACCGCCCTGGACGACCCGGCGCGGGTCATTGCCGAGCCCGGCGGGCTGCTCCTGGGCCCCAGGGGCGGGGAGCGGTGCGGGGACGTGGGAAACGTGGCCTTTACCAACGGGGCCATCGTGGACGAGGACGGAAGCCTGTACATCTACTACGCCTCCGCCGACACCCGGCTCCATGTGGCCTCCACCACCGTGGAGCGGATGCTGGACTTCGCCCTCCGCACGCCGGAGGACCCGGGGCGCAGCGCCGGATGCGTGAGGCAGCGCTGCGAGCTGGTGGAGCGGAATCTGCGGCGCTTGAAAAACGGGCTCTGAGGCCCGGAAAAGGGAGGCGGCTTTATGCCGGCATATCAGCTCAGTCCCGCCTGCAAGGACTATCTTTGGGGCGGACACCATCACCTGCACGAGGAGTTTGGCGTGGCCAGCCCTATGAATCCATTGGCGGAGGCGTGGGTTCTCTCCTGCCACCCCGACGGGCCCTCGGTTCTGACCAACGGGCCTTACGCCGGGCGGACCCTCTCGTGGTTTCTGGACTGGGAGGGCAGGCGGACGCTGGGGAACAACTGCCGGGAATTTGACCGCTTCCCCCTGCTGGTCAAGCTCATCGACGCGGAGGAGCCTCTTTCCATCCAGGTCCACCCCTCCGACGAGTACGCCCTGGCCCACGAGGGGCAGCTGGGCAAGACGGAGATGTGGGTGGTGCTGGAGGCGGAGCCGGGAGGGTTCATCTACTACGGCTTCGAGCGGCCCGTGAGCCGGGAGGAGTTCGCCCGGCGCATCGGGGACGGCACTCTGACCGAGGTCCTGCACAAGGCCCCGGCCAGGGCGGGGGACGTGTTCTTTATTCCCGCCGGGACCCTCCACGCCATCGGCGGGGGATTGGTCATTGCGGAAATTCAGCAAAACTCCAACGTGACTTACCGGGTGTTCGACTATGATCGGAAGGGCCCGGACGGCAGGACCCGGCCCCTCCACGTGGAGAAGGCCCTGGAGGTGACGGACCTCCGTCCGGTGGAGCCGATGGACTTCGGGCCCCATCTGGGGAAGTGCCCCTACTTCACCGTGGACCGGAAGCGGGGGAGCTTTCAGGCCGTCTGCGGCCAGGAGACCTTCCAGGCCCTGCTGATCGCGGAGGGTCAGGGGAAGGCGGCCTGCGGGACGGAAATCCGAAAGATACAAAAAGGGGACTGCCTGTTTCTCCCCGCCGGAAGCGGCGCTTACTGGGTGGAGGGGAACTGCGAGACCCTGATTACCTACATATCCTGACGGACGGGAGGCGGCTATGGCAAGGCGGGAACAGCCACGAGAGATGCCGGACATGACCCCGGCCCGGCGAAGGGCCAATTGGTGGCACTACCACTGGCGGTATGTGCTGCTGGGCGGAATCGTCCTGGGAATCCTGGGCGGAATCGCCCTGGACCAGGCGCGGCAGCGGAAGCCGGACTGCTGCGTGGCCCTGGTGGTCCGGGAGGAGCCGGACGGCGGGGAGCTGGCGTCCCTTCAGGCCGCCCTGGAGCGGATCGGGCCGGACGCCAACGGGGACGGGGAGGTCCATGTAGACGTGTATCCCATCCGGATTGACTACACCTCCACGGATATGAGCCCCGAGGCCCTCCGGGTCATGGAGGCCAACGTGGATAAGCTGAACTTTGACTTTTACACCCGGCGCAGCGGGATTTTCCTGCTGGACGACCCGGAGAACTTCCAGCGCAGCCATCAGGCCCTGGCCTATCGGGACGGCTCCACACCGCCGGAGGGGGCCGGGGACTGGGAAAACATGGCCGTGCCCTGGGCGGACTGGGACGGGTCCGGCCAGGTGGAAATGTCCGGCGGGCCGCTGTGGTTCGGCCGCCGGATCGCCGCCGGGCCCGAGGATGAGGACGCCGGGGCCCGAGGGCTCTGGGAGGCCATGTTTCCGGAGGATTGGAAAGGAGGGCGCTATGGGATTTCTGCCTGATTTCAGCGGTCCGGGGCCCCGGCAGGACCTCCCGAGGAAAAAGGGGATTTTCCGGTTTTGGGAGACGCTGAGCCGGGATTTCCGGGATTTGTTCCGGGCGGGGTTTCTGGCTCTGCTGGGCTGTCTGCCCTTCTGCTTCGGCATCGGGTACAGCATCGTCACCCATACGCTGCTGCTGGCCCCGCTCTTGGGGCTGCTGGGCGGAGCCATAGCGGGGCCGGAGCTGTGCGGGCTGGCGGACACCGTGCTCCGGGGACTGCGGGATGAGCCGGGGTTCTGGTGGCACATCTACAAAAAAGCCTGGCGGCGGAGCGCCAAGGCGGCGCTGCTGCCGGGGGCCGTCGGGGGGACGCTGCTGGGGATGCAGCTCTATCTGCTGGCCCACGCAATTCCCCTGGGGCTGGACCTGCTCACCGGGGCCGGGCTGGCGGCGGGGATTCTGCTGGTGCTGGGGCTGTCGCTGTACCTGTGGCCCCTGCTGGCGCTGATGGAGCTGTCCTTTCCCCAGCTGGTGAAGAACGCGGGGCTGCTGTTTCTGGGGCAGCTGCCCCGCAGCCTGGCGGCGCTGGCCATCACGGCGGTCTACCTCTGGGCGGCGGCGCAGTTTTTGGTGCTGAGCGCGCCGTTGCTGCCCTTTACCAATCTCTGGCTGCCGGTCCTGCCCGCGCTGTTTTTGATCTATCCGGGCATCAATGAAAATTTCCATATTGAAGAAACTTTGGGAGGTAACGAACATGGCTGACTTGAAACTGAAGGACATCACGAAAATCTATCCCCACAGTGGCGGCGGGAAAAAGGCCCGGAAGAAGGGCGCGGAGAAGAAGACCAACCTCCAGGTGACGGAGCAGGGCGTGGTGGCGGTCCAGAAATTCAGCCTGGACATCGCCGATAAGGAGTTCATCGTCCTGGTGGGGCCCTCCGGCTGCGGCAAGTCCACGACGCTGCGGATGGTGGCCGGGCTGGAGGAGATCTCCGGCGGCGAGCTGTACATCGACGGAAAGCTCATGAACGACGTGGAGCC
>CAQVQZ010000114.1 GCA_948902155.1 uncultured Oscillibacter sp. | reverse complement strand
AGAGGAAGATGGAGTAGTCCATGGTCACGCCCAGCTGGAGGACGGCGGCGATGGCTTTGGTGATGTAGGAGATTTGTCCTAAGAAGACGTTGCTGCCGAAGTTGTAGACCACCGCCATGCCGATGCTGGCCAGGTACACGAAGGGCAGCACCGTGGATTCCAGGGTGACGCTCATGGCAATCAGGGCCAGCAGCACCGCAAGGCCCACGAAGATGGGCAGCTCGCCGTCCATCACGTCCCGGGTGTCCTTGATGACCACAGAGAAGCCCGCCAGGAAGCAGCGCTCGTTGCACACCTTCCGGACCTGCTCGATGGACTCCATGGTCTCGTCGGAGGCTCCGGGGTGGTCGTACTGAATCAGCATCATGGTGGCCTGGCCGGAGAAGAACAGGTCCCGGAAGTCCACGGGAATCATCTCCACCGGCACCTGGATGCCCACCAGGTTGCTCACCCACACGGCGCTGGAGACGCCGGGGACGTCCTTGATGTCCTGGAGCAGGCGGTTCGTGTAGCCCGCAGGCATGCCGTCCACGATGAGCATGCTGGTGGCGGCCATCTGGAAGGGGTCTTCCAGCAGCTGCTCCCCCTTCGAGGAGGGCAGGTCCTGGGGCAGGTACGAGAGAATGTCGTAGTTGATGCGGGTGGCGGCGAAGCCGATCAGGGAGGGAATCAGCATCAGCACCGCGATCAGCGCCACAAGTTTGGGCTTGCGGGTCAGTTTATGGGCGATTTTTTCCACCATAGCGCGTCCCTCCCGTCAGTGGAAGATGCCGGTAACGGCGTTCCAGAAGTCCCGGAACATTTGCCCTACCCGGCCCCAGAAGGTGGTGGCGGGCTTCTCCTGGGAGGCGGCGTCCGCCTCCTCCGGTTCCTCCGCCTTGATCTCCTGGGTGCGGATGAGGACCTGGATGCTGCTGGGGGCCGGGTTCCGGCAGTCCGTCAGGGAGACGGCCTCCGCCTCCGCGTCCATCATCAGCATGTTGTTCACGTCGCCGGTGTACTCGTTCCAGGTGTCCTCGATGATGTCGGTGATGGTGTTCTTTGCGTCCCGGACGTCGCCGGTGGCCGAGAGGGCCTTGGCCGTCTGCCGCAGGGCGGCGGAGAGGCCCTTTAAGGTCTGCTGGGTCCCGGCATCCAGGTCCTTGCCCGTGGAGCGGGCCAGGTTCTCCGCGTCGGCAATCAGGGACTCCGTGTCCTGAATCGTGGTGACGGCGGAGGTGCTCAGGGTCCCGGCGTTGGCCAGGGCCTCCTGGAGGGTGGGCTCGTAGTTGTTCAGCACGTCCCGCAGAGCGTCCACGTCCTCCAGAACGCCCCGCAGGGAGCCGGAGGCGTCTCCCAGGGCCGCCATCAGGTCCTCGGCGTCCTCCAGGCTGGCGGTGAGGGTGTCCAGCTCCGCGCAGACGTTGGCCAGGTCGCCCACCACCCGGGAGGTGGGGGCCTTGATCTCGTTCAGGGTGGCGTTCAGCTCGCTCTGGATGCGGTCCAGGCGGGCGCTGGCGCTGTCCAGGCCGTCGGTGATGATGTCCACCACCGCGCCGCCTACCGTGGTGTTCTCCGGGGGCTTCGGGGTGCTGGGCTTGTCGCCTTCGGGAGGCGTGGTGGGGGTATCGGTGCCGGTGTCGTCGCCTTCCGGGGGCGTGGTGGGGGTGTCTGTGCCGGGTTTGTCGCCCTCGGGGGGCGTGGTGGGAGTATCGGTGCCGGGGTCGTCGTCCGGCGTGTCGTCGGGGGTTTCGCTGGGAGTATCGTCGCTGCCGGACGAACCGCCGTCGTCGGGCGAACTGCTGTCGCCGGACGTATCGCCGTCGTCAGAAGAAGAATCGTCGGAGCCGCCGTCCTCGCCGGGGGCGTTGGATACCAGCTGCGCCGTCAGGTCTTCCGGGGCGGATTCCGGCTCGGCGGGAGTGGGTTCCGACTCAGAGGGAACGGATTCCTCCGGAGCGGCGGGGGCCGCAGGAGACTCCGGGGCGGGGGTTTCGGGTTCTTCGGCGGGGGCCTCCGGTTCCTTCGCGGAGGGCTCCGGGGGCTTGTGGGCCGTGGTCTCCGTGGGGGACGCCGGGCGCTTGCCGGTGACGACTTCACCGCTGTTGTAGATCAGCCAGAGGTCGTTCATCTGCTTGGCCTGGCTGTCCGAAACCCCCAGCTGGCCGCAGAAATCCTGGAAGCTCATGCCGTTCTCTTTCATGCTGTGGAGGCCGTCCATCTGCTGCTTCGCCGACTGAGCCGCCTGCCACTCCTTCTGCTTGCCGATGGCGGAGGCCGTGGCCTCGTCAAGGCCCAGCAGGGACTGGATATCCCGAATCTCGCCGGGGTTCTTGCCCTGGAGGGCCAGCATCCCGGAGAAGAAGCTGTCCGGGTCCTTGTCGGCGTAAACGCCGTGGACGTTCTTCACCTGCTGCACCAGGGCCTTGCTGTTGGTGGTCACGCTGCCGCTGACGTGGGCGCCGCCCAGGGCCCGCTCCAGGCGGAGGAGGCTGTCCTCCATGTCCGCCGCCAGTTGAATGACGTTTTTCAGGTCGTACGTTCCCCGCTCCAGGCCGTGGAGGGCGTCCTCCATCTCCGACAGCTGGACTTGCAGGGTGCGGGTCGTGTCCGTCATCTCGTTCAGGACGGTCTTGGATTCCGTCACCGTCGCGCTCAGGACCTGCATCCTCTGCTCCACCGGGGTCAGCAGCTCCGCCAGATTGCTCAGGTCCGCCCGGAGGCGGTCCGTGCCGCTGTACAGCGCGCCCTTGCCGCCGGAGAAGGTCCGCCGGGCCGCTTCCAGCTGGTCCAGGCCCTTGGCGGAGGCGTAGAGGCCGTTCTGGATGTCGTTGAGGGCGTCGAGAAGGTTATCCAGGCTTCCGGAGAGGGCCCGGTAATCCTCTTCCAGGTCGTCCTTGCGCTGGCTGAGCTTGGAAATCTCCTCCAGCTGGGCCAGGGTGGCGGGGACCATCAAAACCGTCATGCCGCCGAAGGAGAAGTCGTCGCTGCCCACCCGGATGGTGAAGTGCCGTTCCTCCCCCGGCAGGCAGAGGAAGAGGACCGTCCGCAGGTTGCCCACCAGCTGGACCTGGGCTCCGGGGGCCTCCAGGGAGAGGATGTCGTCCTGGTTGAAGAGGGCCGTGGCCGCCAGGGTGTAGTTGTAGCGGGCGTAGTCGCCGGCCTGCTCGTTGGGCACCACGTCCAGGAGAATCTCCACCACGCCCTGCTTCCCCGCCAGGTCCTCCGCCTTCGCGGGAACGCCGTTGAGGGTGTAGCGGAGGGTGACGGTCCAGGGCAGGTCCTCGAAGGGCTGCTTGGTCTTGCCCTCAAAATAGAAGTGGTCCGGAGCGGAGCCGCCGAAGCGGAAGGTGGTGCTCCCCCCTTCCCCGGACACGGGAGCCGTGGCATCCGTCAGGTTTACCACCTCGTCGTAGACGCCGTAGTCCGTCAGGCTGTCTTTGCCGTTCAGGGCGTAGCTCTTCACCATGCTGCCCTCCAGCAGGTTGCCGTAATAGTCCAGAGTGGCGTAGTACGCTTCATCATAGGTGGGGGTCACGCCGTCGCTGATGGCCTCCGCCGCCGCAGCGGGCAGCGTGGCGGTTACGGCCAGGGCCGACGCCAGGGCCAGGGCGGATGCGCGTTTCCTCAGACTTTGCCAGGTCATAGTGATTCCTCCAAATAATCGACGTTTGTTTATTAAAAGATTTTTGTTGACTTATTGACTTGAGTCGATTATAGTAAAAGCAGGAAATTTGGTCAATAGACAAATGCGGGCAAATGTCTAACAACCCTGTGCAAAGGTCGGTTGGACTGCCCGGAGGAGGATGCTATGCTGAAAAATCCGGAGGACCGCCGGGCCAGGCGGTCCCGCAAGCTGCTGAAAGAGAGTTTATTGGAATTGATGAAGCGGAAGCGCTTCGACGAGATCTCCGTCCGGGACGTCACCGACGGGGCCGACATGAACCGGGGGACCTTTTACCTCCACTACTCCGGCACGGCGGAGCTGCTCCAGAGCCTGGAAGAGGATTTGCTGGAGGAGCTCCAGGCGCTGGTGGACGCCCACATGCAGGAGACGGTGGCCGTGGGCAGCGTGGCCCCGGTGTTCGAGCCGGTGCTGGACTTCGTCATCGAGAACCGGGAGACCTGCGCCATTCTGTTCTCCAGCAGCGAATCCAGCGGCTTCTTCCAGGCCCTCCAGCAGCTGGTCCACCAGAACGGCGCGCCGCTGGTGAAGACCTGGTATCACCCCGCCGACCCCCGGCTGACGGACTATCTGCTGAGCTTCCTGGCCTGGGGCTTCATGGGGCTGCTGCGGGAGTGGTTCGAGCAGGACATGGCCCTGCCCAAGGCCGCCCTGCTCTCCGCCGCCCAGCGGGTGGCCGACGGCGCCGCCGCCGGGCTCTTCCCGCCGGAGGAAAGGGGGAATCCGCAATGACCGCCCGGGACGCCATCAAGGACGCCTTTCTCCGCCTGCTGGAGGAACAGGCCCTGCGGGACATCACCGTCAAGGACATCGTCGCGACCTGCGGGGTGAACCGGAACACCTTTTATTATCATTTCAAGGACATCCCCTCCCTGCTGGAGGAGATCATTACAGACTATGCCGACCGCATCATCGCCGCCCAGGGTCCCGCCCTCTCCCTGGCGGACTGCCTGGACACCGCCGTCCGCTTCGCCCAGGAGCACCGGCAGGCCGTGCTCCACATCAACCAGTCCGGGCACCGGGACCTGTTCGAGCTGTGCCTGATGGACGTGTGCCGCCGGGTGGTGGTGGATTACGCCGCCGCCGCCTTCGGCAGCGTGCCCCTCCGGGGGGAGGACCGGGAGATTTTGATCCGGTTTTATCAGTGCGAGTGCTTCGGGCAGGTGGTGGCCTGGCTCAACAGCGGGATGCGCTATGACATCGCCGGGCAGTTCCGCCGGTTGTGCCGACTGGCCGAGGGCATGACGGAGCGGATGCTGGAGAGGGCGATGGAGGACGGTTGATGGGGTGGCAGAAGGGCGGTATTTGCGGAGAAGCGGGCGATTGGTAATCGCCCCTGCATCTCCCGTTCTATCGGTAGAACGCCCCAAATACGGGCGGTCTATCGGCGGTCCGCCGGTGTAGGGGCGGCAATCTGCCGCCCGCGCTTCCGTGGCCTTCCAGGTTGAGGGGGACGGGCGATTGATAATTGCCCCTGCATCTCCCGTTCTATCGGTAGAATGCCCCGAATACGGGCGGGCTGTCGGCGGTCCGCCGCTGTAGGGGCGGCAATCTGCCGCCCGCAGCCCCGCGGGCGTTGGGGGCAAAAGAACGGGGAGAGATTGGATGTCGACGGCGGAAACCCTCCGTCATTTGCTTCGCAAATGCCACCTCCCTTTTCAAGGGAGGTAAAAAGGTATTCCTTCTCCGAATGACCACTCATAAACAAAGCCGCTTTTCGGGAAATCCCGAAAAGCGGCTCCGGTTCGGTTGGATGGAATCAGCAGTATTGGGCGATGGCGGCTTGGATCATCTGGTGGGACTGGGTCACCGCCTCCTGGTCGCCGGGCTCCAGCTCCAGCAGGGGCGCGCGGACGCTTCCGATGTCTGGACCGCCCTGGAGGCGGAGGATTTCTTTGATGACCGCGTACATGTTCCCCTGGGCGGAGCACATCTTGTAGATGATGCGGCAGCACTCGTTCTGGACCTGACGGCCCTTCTCCAGCTCCCCGGCCTGGAAGCAGCGGACGATCTCCTGGTACAGCTCCGGCATGGCGGCGTAGGTCCCGCCGATGCCGCCTACGGCTCCCGCGGCCAGGCCGCTGAGCAGCTGCTCGTCCGGGCCGTTGAACACCAGGGCCCCCTCGTCATGCCACATCTGGATGTCCTGGACGGGCATGGAGGAGTTCTTCACGCCGATGACACGGGGATTTTTCAGCATCTCCTGAAGCAGGGGCACCGACAGGGCCACGCCCGCCAGCTGGGGGATGTTGTAGATCACGAAGTCCGTGTTGGGGGCGGCGGCGGAGATGTCGTTCCAATACTTGGCGATGCCCTTGGGGGGCAGGTGGAAGTAGATGGGCGGGATGGCGGCGACGGCGTCCACTCCCAGGCTTTCGGCGTGGGCCGCCAGCTCCCGGCTGTCGGCGGTGTTGTTGCAGGCCACGTGGGCGATGATGGTCAGCTTGCCGCCCACCTCCGCCATGACGTTCTCCAGCGTCTCCTTCCGCTCCGCCACGCTCTGGTAGATGCATTCGCCGGAGGACCCGCCGACATAGAGGCCCTTCACGCCCTTGTCCAGCAGGTACTTCGCCAGGGCCCGGACCGCCGGGCCGCTGACCTTGCCGTCCTTGTCATAGCAGGCGTAAAAGGCGGGGAAAATGCCCTGATACTTGGAAATATCTTTCATGCAATCACTCCTCAATCGTCATAAATTCTTACCTTGAAGACCACTTTGCTCACGGTCTCCGGATTGCCTGTCTGCATCTTGATGCGGTGGGCGTCGCCGGGGAAGACCACCAGGAAGTCCCCGGGAGAGAGGGTCAGCTTATAGTCCCCTTCCCCCCGGTAGGCGTAGAAGTCATTGGCCTCCGCCCGGTCGAATTCCGTCAGGGACTCCGGCGGGGAAACCTCCACGCCCTCGGAGCCCTCCACCATGATGTGGATGTCCAGAAACTTCTTGTGGGCCTCGAAAAAGCTCTCCTCCGGCGGGATGGTCTCGTAGGTGAACCGGGTGGCGTACACGTCGCCGCCCTTGATCTCCACCCGCTCCGGGCCGACGCCCGCCAGAAACTCCGGCGTGATGCGCTCCAGCGCCAGGTCCAGGTTGGGGTGGATGCCCCGGTAGGCGGGGGCGTCTTTCAGTTTGGCGTAGATCATCTGTGTCCTCCGTTCCGTACACGCGGGGCCGCAGGGGAAAATCCCCCGCCGCGGCTCCGCCGCGCCACCCCCTTTTGCGAAAGGGGGCAAGGGTCAAGCGGGAGCGCCGGCAATCGGGGCCCGAAGGGCCCCAGACGGACGGCGGGCCTCCGCTATCCCTTAACAGCGCCCATGGTGATGCCTTGGGTGAAATACTTCTGGAAAATCAGGAACACGATGATGATGGGGACCGCCGCCAGGGCCGCGCCCGACATCAGCAGGCCCAGGTCGATGCTGGTCTCCGCCTGCATGGTGGCGATGCCCAGGGAGATCGTGTAGTT
>CAQVQZ010000113.1 GCA_948902155.1 uncultured Oscillibacter sp. | reverse complement strand
AGGTGGTGCCGTTGATGGTCTCGTTTTCGCAGATATAGACGTAATCGGCGTTTTCCGGGATGTCCAGGCGGGAGCAGTCCGGGATATAGGAGAAATTCTGATCGGCGGAGGACGCGACGATGTTCACCTCGCCGTATTTTTTCGCCTCGGAAATGGCTTTTTTGCTCCACGCGCCGGTTTCCACGTAACAGGCCAGGCCGTTTTTCATCAGGTTCATGGGGACCATGGCGAACTGGACGGTGCCGCCGCCCTGGATGAAGAGGACCTTGTA
Organism: uncultured Oscillibacter sp.; assembly: GCA_948902155.1. The sequence continues at coordinate 7,140 of CAQVQZ010000113.1, read as the reverse complement.
ATGGGCGGGGATGCCCATCAGCTTCCGCAGGTCCGCCTCGGCCTCGTCCCGGATCTGCTGGAAGACTTTAGAGCGGTGGCTCATCTCCATGACGCACATGCCGCTGCCCCGGTAGTTCATCATCTCGGCGGCGATCTCCTCCAGGACCGGCTCCGGCATCATGGCGGGACCGGCGGAAAAATTGTAAATGCGACCGTATTTCATAGCGGTTTCCTCCGTTTTTGGTTTTTGCGGGTTTCAGCGGTGATTGGCTTGGATATGGGGTGGTTTTGCGGGTTTTGCGGGGTAAATCGGGGGACTTCACGGGTTGTTCACGATTCGGGCGGGCCGCGCGTTCGCGTATGGGCGGCGGGCGCTTCCGGCTGGGGCGCGCCGGGGCGGGGCGACGGCCGGGGGCCGGAAGGGAAGCGGGGTTGATTTGACGCTCTGATTATAGCGTCGGCGGTTTTGCGTGTCAATGAGCAATTGGGGAAATCGCCGGGGGAGTTTGTACAACGTCATTTGATTCGGAGCGAAAAAACGGCCCCTTTGGAAAGGGAATCCCGCTGGAGGCGGGCGGGGATTGCCCGCTGGGGATAAAAGGCGGCGGAGGGGCTTAAGCCTGCGGTTTGTGTTCTTCCCCCCAGACGCAAAGCTGGTCCAGCACGGCCATCAGGGACCGGCCGCAGCTGCTGAGGCTGTATTCTACTTTGGGAGGAATTTGGGGATACTCCACACGGATGATCAGACGGTCTCTTTCCAGCTCTTTCAAATTGGTGCTGAGCGTTTTGTCCGAAATGTTTTTCAGATACCGCTTCAACTCATTGAACCGTACTACTTTGAACTCCATCAGGCAGTACAGAATGACCATTTTGTGCTTGCCGGAAATCAAGGAGAGCGTATAGGAAAATCCGGTGTCTTCAAAGTTGGCGTTTGCAATATAGTTCTGTATCATTTTACTTTCTCCGCAGATAGTACCTGTCTTAATTGACAGTACTTGTTTTTTGTGCTCCCACGGCTATAATTATAGGCGGGACGCGTTGTCCTGTCAATCCATTTGCGAGGAGAAGAGCGTATGCGAACAAAACTGAAGATTACCGAAGGCATTTTCCCTATGCCGGTCCTGATGGTCGCCACGTATAACGAGGACGGAAGCGTGAATGTGATGAACGCCGCGTGGGGCACCATGCAGGAGCGGGATGTCGTCGCGCTGAACCTTACCGAAACCCACAAAACCGTGCAGAACATCAAAGCAAGAGGGGCGTTTACGGTAAGCGTCGCGGACGCGGCCCATGTGATTGAGGCGGACTATTTCGGCGTGGAGTCCGGCAACCGCGCGGCAGACAAGTTTGCCCGCAGCGGCCTGACCGCCAGCCGGGCGGAGACGGTGGACGCTCCGGTCATAAATGAGTTTCCCCTCTGCCTGGAGTGCCGGTTTATCGAGTATCAGGGGAGCGGATATGGCTGCGGCGTGATTGGCAAGGTGGTCAATGTCACCGCCGATGAACGCGTGATGCCGGACGGCAAGCTGGATATGTCGCTGGTGGACGCCATCGCCTTTGACCCTTACACCCACGGCTACTACAGAGTGACCGAGCGTGTGGGTGAAGCCTTCCGGGATGGACTGAAGCTGAAAAAGTAAGCCGGAACAGACCCGAGCAGGAGCTTTCTCCCATGCGAAAGCTCCTGCTTGTTTTGTAAATAGAGAAGTCATTTGGAAGGGGAGAAACGTTCCGGCTGGGTACTCCTCGCCCGGCCTTGCATTTTTGGGGGAATCCGGTATACTGTACTATAGAATTAATCCGCCCTTCCGGCGGAGGAGTGAGGGAGGATCGGGCCATGGGTGAGCACATTCGGCAAAGCGTTGGCGTCTGGCTGTGCCAGATCAGGCTCTATGGGATGGCTTTGGGGAAATGGCTGCTTCTGGCCGCGGTGACGGGGACCGCCTGCGGGCTGCTGGGGTCCCTGTTCCACATCGCCGTGGAGGAGGCTACGGCGCTGCGGGCGGCACAGCCCTGGCTGCTGTACGCCCTGCCCCTGGCCGGGCTGGCCGTGGCGGGGCTCTACAAGCTGCTGAAAACCGAGGGGCAGGGCACCAACGACATTTTTAACGAGGTCCACCATGGCGGGGCCATCTCCGCCCGGCTGGTGCCCTCCATCTTCCTGGGCACCGTGCTGACCCACCTGTGCGGCGGCTCCGCCGGGCGGGAGGGCGCGGCCCTCCAGATGGGCGGCGCCCTGGGCTATCAGGCGGGGCGGCTGTTCCGCTTCGACGAGCGGGACCTGCGCATCGCCACCACTGCGGGCATGGCGGCGTTCTTTACCGCCCTCTTCGGGACGCCGCTGGCGGCGGCGGTGTTCGCCATTGCCGTGGTCAGCGTGGACTCCTTTTACCACGCCGCCCTCTTCCCGGCCCTCATGGCGGCGCTGGAGGCTTACGGAGTCTCCCGGCTGCTGGGGGTGGAGCCCACCCACTTCGCCGTGTCCGCCCCGGAGCTGGAGGCGGGGCTGCTGGTGCGGACGGCGCTGCTGGCGGCGCTGTGCGGGACGGTGTCTATTTTGTTCTGCGGGGCCATCCACTTCGCGGAGCACGAGATGGCCCGGCGGCTGCCCAATCCCTGGGTCCGGGCCTTCGCCGGAGGCTGCGCCGTGGCGGCGCTGACCCTCCTGTGCGGGACCACGGATTACAACGGCGCGGGCATGGACGTTATCGCCGCCGCCGTGGAGGAGGGGAGCGCCCGGCCCGCCGCCTTCCTCCTCAAGCTGCTGTTTACCGCCATTACCTTAGCCGCCGGGTTCAAGGGCGGGGAGGTGGTGCCCTCCTTCTTCGTGGGGGCTACCTTTGGGTGCGTGGTTGGGCCGCTGCTGGGGCTTCCGGCGGGGTTCGCCGCCGCTCTGGGCATGACGGCCGTGTTTTGCGGGGCCGTGAACTGCCCGCTGGCCTCCATCTTTCTGGCGGTGGAGCTGTTCGGCGGCGGGGGGCTGCTGTATTTCGCCGTGGCCTGCTGCGTCAGCTTCGTGCTGTCCGGGTACAACGGGCTGTACTCCAGCCAGCGCATTTTGCACTCCAAGCTGAAGGGGCTTTACATCAACGTACATACCAACGACCCCGCCGTGGAGGGGCGGAAGGTCCCCGACGCGGAGGAGGCGGCGGTTGATTGAGGGTTCTTTGAACGGCTGAAAACGGACGGGACGTCCGCATAAAACGCGCCTCCTATGGCATACTGTCTCAGACGACATTTGCCTTAGGAGGCGGTTTTTTTATGGAGCTTTTGCAAGAAATCGGGATGACCGTGCTGACGACCCTGCTGTCCATCCTGGCCCTGTTCCTGCTGACCAAGCTCATGGGGGCCAAGCAGGTGTCCCAGATGACCATGTTCGACTATGTGGTGGGCATCACCATCGGCTCCGCCGCCGCCGAGCTGGCCACGGAGCTGGAGGAGCCCCACAAGCCCCTTACCGCCCTCATCGTCTACGGGCTGGCGGCGGTGGGCATCTCCATTTTGTGCTGCAAGTCCCTCAAGGTCCGGAGCGTCATCTCCGGACGGCCCATTGTGCTGCTGGAGGACGGGGTCATCTACCGGGAGAATCTGAAGAAGGCCAAGCTTGATCTGAATGAGTTTCTGACCTACTGCCGCATCGGCGGGTGGTTTGACCTCAGCCAGCTCCAGACGGCGGTGTTTGAGCACAACGGCACCGTCAGCTTTCTCCCCAAGGAGGCGGACCGGCCCGCCACCCCGGCAGACCTGAACAAGAATCCGGCCCAGTCCCAGGTGCAGACGCCCTTCGTCATGGACGGGAAACTGCTCTCGGGGAACGTCCGGCAGTCCGGGAAGGAGGACGAGTGGGTCCGCCGGGCGCTGCTCCGGCAGGGATACCGGGATGAGCGGGAGGTGTTCCTGGCCCTCTGGGGAGGCGGGGAGGATTTGACGGTGTTTCCGATGGAGGCGGAGCGGCGGGGGGTGTAGGCGGGGCGGGCGGAGGCGGTGGCTGAGGAGTTTCTCTTCCAGGTATTGCGCCACAGCATTTAGAAGGAGAAACCCTCCGTCATTTGCTTCGCAAATGCCACCTCCCTTTTCAAGGGAGGTGAAGCAAACTTTCGTTACGGAATGACATTGCTTTTGAAGGTGGCCTTTTTTCTTTTGCGCTGAACGGAATGGCATCCGCCCTTCGGGTCTCAGTCTTTTGCCAAAAGGGCGGGCTTGCCGCGTGCTCCGGCCTTCCCCTTTGTCATGCGCCTGCTTGGTTCCTTTCGCGAAGGGAGCCAAGTGGGCGCTTCATGGAGGCCTATTACTTGCCCCGCCGGTGTTTTTGTGGTATACTTCCTTCGATTTTGATTTCAGGCGCAAGGAGGAACCCTATGTTTACCGGCTTTAGCGACGAAACGGTGGATTTCATGTGGGGCATCCGCTTCAACAACGAGCGGACGTGGTTCGAGGCCCATAAGGAAACCTATCTGACCCAGTTCTACCGCCCCATGCAGGAGCTTGGGGCTGAGATTTACGAGTTTATCCGGAACGAACGCCCGGATTATGACCTGATTCATAAGGTCACGCGCATCTACCGGGACGCCCGCCGCCTCCATGGGCGGGGACCGTACAAGGAGAGCTTATGGTTCTCCGTGGAGGAGCCCTCCGAGCAGTGGACGGCCAAGCCCACCTTCTGGTTTGAGCTGATGCCGGAGGGGTGGACCTATGGCATGGGGTACTACCTCCCCAAGGCCCTGACCATGGCAAAGCTCCGGGCCCGGCTGGACCGGGACCCCAAGACGATGGAGTCCCTGACCCGCACGCTGAACCGGCAGGAGGAGTTCGTCCTGGAAACGGAGGCGTACAAGCGGCCCAAGGGCCCGGCGCCCTTGCCGCTGCTGGAGCCGTGGTATCAGGCGAAATCGTTCTCCATCTGCCACACGGAAAAGCTGACGGAGGAGCTGTTCTGCCGGGACATCGTGGAGCGGCTGAAACGGGGGTACAAGTTCCTCCTGCCGTATTATGATTATTTCGTGAGCCTGGATGGCGATCCGGATCCGAGGGAGCAAGCTTGACGGGGGTGCTTTAAATCTGCCCGAATAGGCCCTGATGCAGCGTCAATGCCGATCCGTAAGGAAAATAAAAAGGCCCCTTTGGAAAGGGGCTCCCGGCGAAGCCGGGTGGGGATTGTTGCAGGGGCTTCCTTTTATTGTAAAGCTGGCAATAGAAGGAAGTTTCTGCGGGTTTTCTTCTGTTACAAGGTATGTTGTTGAAAGAATTCTATGCGGGCGTTCTTCTACTTCAGGGCGGGAGGTTCGGCAGTTTTGTAAAAAACTTGTGCCGGGAGTGGGGGGTGTGCTATCATGGGGGAAAATCAAGCTTTACAAGAGGTGCAAATGAACATTATTGAAGTACAGGAACGAACTCCCGATTTGGTTGAACGGTTATTGGAAGTGTGGGAAGCGTCCGTGAAGGCCACCCATTTGTTTTTATCGGAGGGCGAAATACAGCGCATCAAGGGATACGTCCCCCAGGCCATCCGCGGAGTCCCGCATTTGATCGTTGCGGAGAGGGAGACCGGGCTTCCGGCCACTTTTATGGGAATCGATGGGGATTCTTTGGAGATGCTATTTGCCGCTCCGGAGGAAAGGGGCCGGGGACTGGGAAAGCTTCTGATTCAATACGGTATCGAACACTATTCTGTCAAGAAACTGGCTGTGAATGAGCAAAATCCGCTGGCGAAGGGGTTTTATGAGCACATGGGATTCCATGTCTATAAAAGAACGGAGCGCGACGAACAGGGAAATCCCTATCCCCTGCTGTACATGCTCCGCCCATAGCCCCGAACCTCCCCCAAATCGGCTGCGGCGTGGCACCGGGAAGCCCTATTTGCATAGACTGGCGTAAAAGGGGGAACGGGCATGGGGAAAACGGTGTACATCTGGGGCGGGGCGGACCGCTTCGCCAACTACCGCCGGGCCGTTGGAGCCGCCGGAGGGCGGGCGGTCTTCGGGCGGGAGGTCTTGGCGGAGCGGTGGGACGCACTGCTGCTGCCGGGGGGCGGGGACCTGGAGCCCTGGCGCTACGGGCAGGAAAACACGGCCTCTTGCGGGCTGGAGCCGGAGCGGGACGAGGCGGAACTGCGGCTGCTGGGGGCGTTCATCGCCGCCGGGAAGCCGGTGCTGGGCATCTGCCGGGGGCTTCAGGTTGTGAACGTGTTTTTTGGCGGCACGCTGTTGCAGGACGTCGGCGGGCACGGCGCGGCGGAGGGAACGGACCGGCTCCACGCCGTCCGGACCGCGCCGTCGCCCCTGGGGCGGCTGGCGGAAGGGCTGCTGGTCAACAGCGCCCACCATCAGGCTGCGGACCGGCTGGGGTCCGGCCTGGAGGCCGCCCAATGGACCGGGGACGGCGTGGTGGAGGGGCTGTTTCACCGGCGGCTTCCGGTGTGGGCGGTGCAGTGGCACCCGGAGCGGCTGACCGCTTCCCCGGCGGGGAAGCGGCTGCTGGCGGGCTTTTTGGAGATGGTCCCCTGACCCGCCGCCGGGCGCTTCCCGGCGGGGGCCGGGCCTTTGGGGGCTTGAGAAAAAAATCCGGAAAATCGGGGAAAAAGCGGCGGAGAATGCTTGACAGGGGAATGGTTTCATGGTATGATATCCAAGCTGACGATTCCAGGGAGGGCTATGCAGGTGTAGCACAATGGTCAGGGCACCAGCCTTCCAAGCTGGGGATGCGAGTTCGATTCTCGTCACCTGCTCCATCCAAATTCGCGCCAGTAGCTCAGCCGGATAGAGCAACTGCCTTCTAAGCAGTAGGCCAGGGGTTCGAGTCCCTTCTGGCGTGCCAAGCTCTCCTTTGGCCGTTCGTCAGGCGGGCTGGAGAATTGATATGTGGTGGGTGTAGCTCAGTTGGTTAGAGCACCGGATTGTGGTTCCGGGTGTCGTGGGTTCGAGTCCCATCTCCCACCCCAAAAAAGCAGGGGATCGGGGCTTTTCCCCGGTCCCCGCGCTTGTTTCCTGCACGGGGACGTAGCCAAGCGGTAAGGCAAGGGACTTTGACTCCCTCATGCGCTGGTTCGAGTCCAGCCGTCCCTGCCAGCTCAGAAATTCCCCTTACCGCTCTGTTTCCGCCTGGCGGCGAAAACTGCGCCGGACGGGAAATTTCTTCGCTCCTTCAAGGGGGAGCGGGCTCC
>CAQVQZ010000112.1 GCA_948902155.1 uncultured Oscillibacter sp. | reverse complement strand
TGCGGCCCTCCGCCATGACGGCGGCCATCATGATGTTCATGGTGGCCCCCACGGAGACCACGTCCAGGTAGATGCTGGCCCCCTTCAGCCGCTCCCCGTTGACGGTGGCGCGGATAAAGCCGCCCTCCACCGCCACAGTGGCTCCCAGGGCGTTGAAGCCCTTCATATGCTGGTCGATGGGGCGGACGCCGCCGAAGTTGCACCCGCCGGGCAGGGCCACCTCCGCCTGTCCGAAGCGGCCCAGCAGGGCCCCGATGAAATAGGTGGACGCCCGGATGCGCCGGGCCAGGTCGTAGGGGGTGCGGGTGGAGTGGATGTGGCGGCAGTCCACCTCCACGGTGTGCCGGTCCACGGTGCGGACGCCCGCGCCCAGCTGCTCCAGGATGCTGAGGCACAGTGTCACGTCGGAAATCTGGGGAATGTTCTCAATGCGGCAGACCCCGTCCACCAGCAAGGCGGCGGGAATAATGGCGACGGCGGCGTTTTTCGCGCCGCTGATCTCGACCTCGCCAAACAGGGGCTTTCCGCCCTGTACAATATATTTTGTCAAACTATTGACCCTCTCTTCAAGCAACGTTTCACCACTCCGGGGACCGAACGTCCGGCTTTCCGCCCGGACCTGGGAATCCACAAAAAACAGTTTGCCCGGCTGGCGGCGCTTCATACCCGCCAAGAAAGCGGGGAGGTAAATTCTTCTTTACAGACTTTATTATCATAGCACAGGCGGCGGAAAAATGCAAACCTTTCCTCTTGTGTTTTTCCATAATGTTTTGTCGAAAAACCCGCTCCGCTTCCACGCAGAGGAAGAAACATCCGGCCTGAAAGGCCGGATGTCACAGGAAAATTCAGGAAATCCGCAAAGCACCCGTCACGCCGCCCCCTCGCCGGGCCGGACGCCGCCCACGGCGATGACCGAGCCGGTGAAGCAGTTGACATAATAGTCCTCCGTGTCCGTGACGATCTGCCACACCGGAGCCAGGGACATGGCTCCGCCGCTGCTTTGCAGCTCATAGCAGAGCCGGGTGTCCGTCACCGAAGAAGCCACCGCCACGCTCTCCCGCCGCATCCGCTGGAAGGCGGTCAGGGCTCCGGCGGCGGACAGGGGGTCCTCGCCGGGGACGGCGGTCCCGCTCTTGGGCAGCAGCGTGCCGCCCACGGCGGTGAGGACGCCGTCCTCCACGGTGAAGGTCACCGTGCAGTTGAACACCGGCAGTCCGCCGTAGACCGCCGCCGCCGGGAACACGCCGTTTCCGCCCTCGTCCAGCAAAATCTCCGGCGCGGCGTAGGAAAACGTCCGGCAGAAGCTGCGGCAGAAGCCCTCCAGGTCCTCCTCGCCGAACACGCCGGAGGCGCTGAAGCCGCCCCCCGCCCGGAAGAACGCCTCGCCTGCCGCGCCGGCGTAGTGGACGATGCCGCCGCCCTGGTCCGAGACCGCCGGGGACTTCCCCAGCAGGAAGGCCGCAGCCTTCTCCTCCAGGGCCGTGTCCCGGGAGAGAGCCACGCCGTCCGGCGGGGCGTCCCGGGAGATGGCCCCGGCGTCCAGGTCCATGCCGTCCTCCTGGAAGAGGGCCACCAGCTGCTCCGCCGTCCGCCGGAAGGCGTCCTGCTCCGCCGAACGGCGCTGGACCACAGAGGCCAGCAGGAAGCCGTTCATCAGGAGGAGAATCAGAATGATGATGTTTTTCAACTGGAAACGCTCCAAGAAACGGCCTCCCTTCCAAATCAATTCAATCCGACAGCCAGCAAGCCTGGCACTCCCCGCCCCGCTCCACGTAGCCGATGGACAATTCCTTGCCGGGGTTGGAGGCGGCTACCGCCAGGGCCTGGGGCAGGGGCAGCAGCAGGGACGGCTCCTCCGCCTCCTGGTACTGCCGGAAGCGGACCCGCAGGGCGGTGACGGCGGTTCCCGTCAGAGTGACCTCCGCCGCCGCGCCGCCGTCCTGGAACCGGACCGGCACGCCTCCCGCCTGATAGCCGAAGCGCAGAATGGTCGTGCTGCCGCTCTGGCGGATGCTTTGGAGATAGGGCTGGGCCTCCCCGGAGACCGGGGCCAGCAGCCCGCTCACCAGGGACCCGGCCCCCAGGGCCGCCTCCCGCAGGGTGGGCACGTCCCCCGCCGCCTGGACCCGGAGGCTGGGGTCCTCTCCGCTCTGGTAGAAAACGCTGTTGTCGGGCCGGATGCGGATGGTCCGGTCTCCGTCCATAATCAGCTCCGTGCCGCTGGACTCCGTGTGGCGGGTCCGGCTCCGGGGGTGGAAGCCCAGGGCGGTCAGCAGCCAGTCCGTGGAGCCCAGGGGGTCCCCCATGGTAAAGGCCGGGAGGACCGGGACCTCGGAGGGCAGCAGGGAACAGGGGTCCAGCAGCCGCTCCGGGCTGTCCACCCCCCCGTCCATGGCGAAGACCGCGCCGCCCAGCTCATAGCGGTCGATGACCTGGCTCAGGCTGCCGGCGGACACGGCGGTGGCCGCCCGGAAGCAGGTCTCGCCGCCGTCCCAGAGGTAGAGGACCGTGCCGCCGTCCTGGGCGGCAATGAGCAGGCGGCGGGCGCTGAGGTCCTCCCGGGGGGAGACTTCCTCCCCGCCCCCCGCCAGCCCCGCCAGGACGGACAGGGGCAGGGGCTCCAGAAAATCATAGTACAAAGACGGCCTCTTCAGGGCCCGCAGGAACTCCCGCTTGGTACACGCGGTGTAGTCCCTGGCAGACCCCAGGGCCTCCAGCAGGCGCTGGCCCAAGGGCTCCGCGAAGGCGCCGTCCGCCGTGGTGAGGGTCACGGCGCCGTAGCGGCCATAGGCCCCCGTCACCGCCGCCCGCACCGGGGCGGACAGAGACGCCGCCGGGGCCGTGCTGACGGCCTGGCTGGGCCCCGCCGCCCCCTCGTCGTAGCCCGCAGGCAGGTTCAGGCTGTACATCTGGGTCTGCATGAACAAAGCCACCGCAGAGAGGGAGAGCAGCGTAATCAGCACGTTCTGCACAAAGTTCCGGCGGTTCCGCCGTCGTTCTTCCATCGTCACCCCTCCGTCCGGTTCCCCCTGCCCTGGGCGATGGGCAGGGTCATGCGAATGGTGGTGCCCCGCCCCTCGTGGGGGACCAGGGCGATGACGCCGTGGTGCCGCTGGACGATCTCCCGGGCGATGGAGAGCCCCAGGCCCGTGCCGCCGGACTCCCGGGACCGGGCCTTGTCCACCCGGTAGAATCGTTCAAAAATCCGCTCCCGGTCCTTGTCCGGGATGCCGATGCCGTCGTCCCAGACCTCCATCCAGACGGTGTCGTCCTCCCCGCACCCGGCGGAGACCCGGATGTGCCCGCCGTCGGGGGTGTACTTGATGGCGTTGCCCAGGATGTTCATCATCACCTGCTCCAGCCGGCTCCGGTCGCCGACGATGAGGGGCAGGTGCTCCAAGTCCCCGCAGGTCAGCTCGTGGCCCCGCTGCCGGGCGTTCAGCGCGCTGGAGCGGACCACGCTCTGGATGGCCTCGGCAAAGGGGAAGCGGGACAGCACCAGCTCCGCGTCCCCCCGGTCCAGCCGGGAGAGGGTCAGAAGGTCCTGCACGATGTGGGTCATCCGGTCCGTCTCCGTGATGATGATGTCCAAAAAGCTGTTGGACGTCTCCAGAGGGATGTCTCCCTCCGCGTCCCGGAGGGTCTCGGCGTAGGTCCGGACGTTGGTCAGGGGCGTCCGCAGCTCGTGGGAGACGTTGGCCACGAACTCCTTCCGCCGCTCCTCGTTCCGGTGCTGCTCCGTCACGTCGTGGAGCACGATGAGCACACCGCCCCGCTCCCGGTCGGAGAAGGGGGCCAGATACACCTCCAGGGTCTTTTCCCCCACCTCCAGCTCCCCCTCGGCGAAGTTGGGCCGCTGGAGCTCCAGCATCTCCTGGAAGGGGTACACGCCGCCGAACAGCTCCTCATAGGTACACTCCGGCCCCACGGGCCGCTGGAGCATGTCGTTGGCGGCGGGATTGCAGTGGATCAGCTTCCCGTCGTGGCTGAAGGCCACCACGCCGTCGGTCATGTGGAGAAAGAGGGTGTCCAGCTTGTTCCGTTCGTTCTCCACAGCGGCCAGCGTCGCCTGCAAAACCCCCGCCATCTCGTTAAAGGTCCCCGTCAAAATTCCGATCTCGTCGGTGGACTCCACCGGCAAAGCGCTGTCAAAGTCCCCCGCCGCCACCCGCTCCGCCCCGGCGGTGAGCTTTTCAATAGGCCCCACCATCGTCTTGGAAAGCAGGAAGCTCAGCAGGACAGAAATCAGCAGGCCGATAAAGAGCGCCTGCATGATAATGACAAACAGCTGCTCATTCAGCCCGGAAACGGTGTCCCGGTTGTCCAGGATGTAAATGATAAACGCGTTGTCCCCGCCAAAAATCGGAATCGCCACGTCCATGTAGTCGGCGGTAACGTCGCTGACGTCTCCAATCCCCGTCTCGTCGTGCCGGAGCACGGCGTTGCGGGCGGTTAACAGGTTGGGGCTCTGCTCCCTGGGCATAACGCTCTCGTCGGCGGAGCCGCCGAGGTAAGCGCCGGTATCGCCGTCCAGGACAAAGTAATTCCGGCTGCGGTAATCGATGCCCAGTTTTCCGGCGGTCAAATCCAGCATATCCCGAATCCGGGCCGCGCCGTCCTCCTGGGCGGCCTCTCCCCGGAGGGAAGCGACGAACTCCCGCTGATCGGCCCCAAAAACGCTGTCGATCTGCTGATAGAAGGTGTTGGTAAAGAAGCCGGAGACATTGATGGTCAAAAAAGCCCCGACCACTGCCATCAAGGAAGTGATAAGCAGCAGCAGAATCAACGTCAATTTCATATGGAGGCTTCGAAACAATCCATCCACCTTCTTTCAAAAAACCAAACTAACCCAAAGTTCATTCCCGGTTATCTTAAAGGGACCATGCAGCGCCAGCGGAAAGAGCAGCAAGTCGATTCGACAAGCACCTACCCCCGTTGCACCACGCTGCGGGAAAAATCCTTCCTATCTTAGTCTCTGCTAATCCGCGCCCCACGTCCCCCGCAACCCCCGTTGGAGTCTTTTTCTCTTTTGGACCGTGCACGGCCCGTTTTCTCTTTTTCTGCGGACAGAAAAAGAGAAAATGGGGGGTGCAATGCACCAGCTATCATCATAGCTGAACCCTCCCCCTGTTCAGGGGGGACCCCGCCACCTGTGTCAGGTGACAGAGAAGTAATACCCCGCACCCCTCCGGGTGAGAATAAACACCGGATTCGCCGGGTCGGCCTCGATCTTCTCCCGCAGCCGCCGGACGGTGACATCCACCGTCCGCACGTCGTCCCCCACATACCCGTAGTTCCAGACCTGCTCCATCAGGTCCACCCTGGAATACACCTTGTTGGGGTGACTTGCCAAAAAGGTCAGCAGCTCATACTCCCGCTGGGTAAGGTCGATGGCCTTCCCGGCCCGGAAGACCTGATGGCTGTCCGTGTTGATCGCCAGGTCTCCCGCCACGGGCATGGCGCTGTCCGCCGCCGCCACCCCCGCCGGGGCGGACATGGCCGTGCGGCGGATATTGGCCTCCACGCGGGCGATGACCTCCCGCATGGAAAAGGGCTTGGTGATATAGTCGTCCGCCCCGATCTCCAGGCCCCGGACCTTGTCGTCCTCTTCCTCCCGTGCGGTGAGCAGGATAATGGGCACGCTGTCCCCGTCCTTCCGCAGGGCCTCGCAGACGTCGAAGCCGATCATCTTGGGCAGCATGATGTCCAGCAGAATCAGGTCCGGCTTTTCCGTCCGGGCCAGCCGCAGACCCTCCTCGCCGTCGTAGGCTTCCAGGGTCCGGTAGCCCTTGCGCTCCAGGTTGAACCGCAGAATGTCCACAATGTTCTTCTCGTCCTCTACGATCAGGACGGTCTTTTCCTCCGCCATACAGTCCCCTTTCTTTCCATCCGGAATGAGGCGCTCCAGAGTCTGTTTGAAAACCGTCAAAACGCCGTCTTGGGGCGTCTTTTCCCGCCAGGACTGCGTTGATTTGACTTGAAATCCGTCAGCCTCGGCCCAAAGGAACGGGCCTCGGCAGACTTGACGGTATTATGTCAAGCCAGGATTCCCGTGTCAAATCGCCTTGCCTGGCGAAAAAATCCGCCCGAATCCGGCATTCCGCCGGTTTCCAAACAGACTCCAGGAGGCCCCACTCCAAATCTCACAGGTTCAGCAAAAGCTTTGCTTTCAAAACCGCCACCAGGGTCTTGGCGTCCTCGATCTCCCCGGCGAGGCAGCGGCGTACCATCTCGTCAAAGGGCACCCGCCCCACGTTCAAAAACTCGTCCGGGTCCAGGTGCTGCTCCGCCATTTTCAAGTCCCTGGCGAGATACAAATGCAGCGTCTCGCCGTAGCAGCCGGGGGAGGGGATGAGCTTCCCCAGGAACTCATAGCGCCCCGGCACCGCGCCGGTCTCCTCCTTCAGCTCCCGGAGGCCGGTGTCATAGGGGTCCTCGCCGTACTCCAGCTTCCCGGCGGGAATCTCCAGCATGGTCCGCTTGAACACATAGCGGTACTGGGTCACCGTCAGCACGTTGTTGTCCTCGTCCAGGGCCAGCACCGCCACGCCGCCGGGGTGGTCCGCCACCTCCCGGGTGGAGGTCCCGCCGTCGGGCAGCTCCACCTGGTCCACGTGGACGTTGATGACCCGCCCGTGGAAGATATCCTCCCGGCTGAGGGTCCGCTCCTCCAGCTTCATCGTCTCGCTCATATCCTCGCGTCCTTTCCAAAAGGGCCTGCTTTTCAGAACCTGTATTCATAGCCGGGGAATACCGGATGGGAGAGAGATTTCCCCGCCAGACAAGGAAATTTTCCGCAGGAATCCTGACGGATTTCAAGGAAAATTGACGTAGTATGGCGGGAAAAGACCCGCCCAGGCGGTGTTCAACGGTTGTGAATACAGGTTCTTAGAGGCCCGGCTTTGATTCTCTTAGGCATTTATAGTAAAGTATACCACGCCGCCCCACAAATGAAAAGAGAAACCGCCGCTTCTTTTGTTCCTTTTCACAAAAAACAAGCCGCAGCCCCGGAAAACGGGCCGCAGCTGAGGCGAGAGAAATCCCCCGTCGGCGGGCCCTCCCGCCCCTTGGAGGCGGGAAGTCCGGCGGCAGGGGGTGGGGTTCACTCGTAGAGTTCCTCGTCGGCGTAGTCGTCATATTCGGAGCTGAATCTCTGCTTCAGGCGGTTTTTCATGCCGCAGTAACCGACGCTGAGATCGTGCCATCCGCCGATCAGCAGGCAGACAAAAGCGGCGAAGGCCAGGCTGGCGCCGATGATCTTCATGACCATGCTTGCGGTTTTGCTCATAACGGCTTCCTCCTAATTTTCCGAAATTGCTATTATCATACACCATTTCCGCCTTTTTTACAAGGGGGATTTTGCCGTGAGCCCGGCAATTCCCTCACGGCGGAGTCTAGGGACTGTTCACATAAGTTGGGTTGTGCTATAATAAAGGGATGAAATTAC
>CAQVQZ010000111.1 GCA_948902155.1 uncultured Oscillibacter sp. | reverse complement strand
CCGCCGCCCTGGACCCCAAGACGGCGGCCAAGGTGCTGGAGCTGTCGGACCGCATCGTGGAGGAGAGCCGCCTCACCACCATGATGGTCACCCACAACATGAAAGACGCCATCCAGCACGGAAACCGGCTGATTATGATGTACGACGGAAAAATCGTTGTCGACGTCTCCGGCGAGGAGAAGAAAAAGCTGACCGTGCCCCAGCTCCTGGAGCTCTTCAACAAGGCCAGCGGAAGCGACGAGGCGGACGACAAGCTGCTTTTATCGTAGACCCGTTTCCTTAAGCCCATGCCTGTCCGGCAAAATTTGCCGTTCGCAGCGGCATCCGCGTTTGGCGCGCGTCAGCGCGCCTGCGGGTTTTCCGCCTTGCACCCGGCTAAAACCTTCTCGAATATCCCCATATTTGGCTTATGCCAACAGACTCTGATATTGCGGAAACTGCGGGCCGGACGCTGCGCCGGCCCGCATGGCTTTCCGTTTCTTTTTTGCTTTAAAGCGATTTTGTGAAAATTGACGGTTGACATTTGTCTCTCCACTGCGTATAATGCAAAGCAATCAAGGAAAACCTATGAGCGAGAGAAGTAGCGGAAAAGGTAGCCTCTCAGAGAGCCGCGGAGGGTGGGATCGCGGCAGGACGCGTTTTCGTGAATGGACTCGCGAGGGCGGAGCGAACGGCCATGGGGCTCAGTAGCGGCCGACGGGGACCGCACCCGTTACCAGCGCGGCGCGCATGAGCGAACGTGCGCGAGACGAGCGGGCGCATACGCGTCAACTTGGGTGGTACCGCAGGATGGAAGTCTTGTCCCAAAGAAGGGACAGGGCTTTTTTATTTTGGTTTTCCAGGAAGGAGACGATCCCCATGAAGCTTTACACGAAGCGATGGCGGAAAACAGCGCAGCGGCGTATTTGCCGGACTTGGACCCATATACTCAACACGGCTGAAACGACATAACGACGACAATGATAGGAGATATTACCATGAAAAACATGAAGAAATTTGCCTCCCTGTTCCTGGCCCTGACTCTGGCCCTCTCCCTGGCCGCCTGCGGCGGCAAGACCGGCGGCGACTCCGCCGGAGACTCCGGAAACGGCTCCTCCGGCGGCGGTGACAAGGAACCCTATTTCATCGGCATTTCCCAATACGGCGAGCACGGCTCCCTGGACAACTGCCGGGAGGGCTTCCTCCAGGGCCTGGCCGAGGCCGGTCTGATGGAGGGCGTGGACTTCAAGGTGGACTATCAGAACGCCGGGTTTGACGACAACATCGCCACCCAGATCGGGACCACCTTCTCGGCGGAAAACGTGGATATGATGGTGGCCGTGGCCACCCCCTCCGCCACGGCCTGCTTCGCCGCCGCCGAGGACAAGGACATTCCCGTTATCTTCACCGCCATTACGGACCCCGTGGGAGCCAAGCTGGACTCCGGCAACATTACCGGCACTTCCGACGTCCTCCCTGTGGAGGGACAGCTCCAGCTCATCCGGGACCTCCAGCCGGAGGCCAAGACCGTGGGCATCATCTATACCACCAGCGAGGCCAACTCCGTCTACTCCGTGGGCGTCTATGAGGAAAAGGCCGCGGAATACGGCTTTGCCGTGGAGACGGTGGGCGTCACCGCCCAGGCCGAGGTCACCCAGGCCGTGGACACTCTGCTCTCCAAGGGCGTGGACTGCCTCTCCAACCTGACGGACAACACCGTCGTGGGCGTCCTCCCCGCCATTCTGGAGAAGACCAACGAGGCCGGCGTTCCCGTCTACGGCTCCGAGGTGGAGCAGATGAAGCTGGGCTGCGTGGCCGGGGCGGGCCTGGACTATATCAAGCTGGGCATCCAGACCGGCCAAATGGCCGCAAAGATTCTCCGGGGCGAGGCCACCTGCCAGGACACCCCCTATGAGGTCATCGAAAACTTCGACCTCTATATCAACCCCGAGGCCCTGGACGCCATGGGCATCCGCGTGCCGGAGGACGTCTCCTCCGCCGCCATCGACGTCACAAAGTAAACGGGATTCCGCGGAATCAAAAGGAGTATTTTCATGAAACTGGTCACCTGCCTCCACCGGGGCGAGGAGCGCGTGGGCGCGCTGACGGAAGCCGGAGTGGTATTTCTGCCCTTCCCGGATATGAACACCCTGATTGAAACCTGTCCTCCCGGGGCCTTCGCCGCCCCGGGCAGGCCCGTCCCCCTGGAGGAGGTGACCCTTCTGGCCCCCATCCCCCGGCCCCGGCAGGATATCATCTGCCTGGGCATGAACTACCGGGATCATGAGAGAGAGGCCGCCCGCTATGACGCGGAGGCCTTCGCCAAGGACAAACCGGCGGCGGTCTACTTTTCCAAGCGGGTCACGGAGGCCGGGCGGCCCGGCGGGGAGATTCCCCGGTACGCCGGGCTGGTGGAACGGCTGGACTATGAGGCGGAGCTGGCCGTCATCCTCGGCCGGGACGCCCGGAACGTCAAGGCTGAGAATGCCGGGGACTACGTCTTCGGCTACACCGTTTTGAACGACGTGTCCGCCCGGGACCTCCAGACCGGGCACAAGCAGTGGTACTTCGGCAAGAGCCTGGACGGCTTCACCCCCATGGGGCCCTGCATCCTCACAGCGGACGAGACGGCCTTCCCTCCGGCCCTGGACATTCTGGCCAAGGTCAACGGCGAGCTCCGCCAGCACTCCAACACCAGCCTTCTGATCCACGGAATCGGCGAAATCCTGGAGGAGCTCTCCGCCGGAATGACCCTTCGGGCGGGGACCATCCTTGCCACGGGGACTCCCGCCGGGGTCGGCATGGGCTTCGACCCGCCCAGGTTCCTGGAGGCCGGGGACGAGGTGGCCTGCACCATCGCGGGAATCGGGACCCTGCGGAACACCGTCCGCTAGGGTCTGCCCCGACACTACTCTTTAAGGAGGAATCTCCGATGCTGGATCTGCTTGTCAGCACCCTGACCCAGGGGCTGATTTACGCGCTGGTCTCCTTCGGCGTTTATATTACCTATTCCATCCTGGACTTCCCCGACCTGGGGGTGGACGGCACGTTCCCCCTGGGGGCGGCGGTGACGGCGGTTTTGCTGGTGAGGGGAACGGACCCCTGGCTCACCCTGCCCATCGCCATGGCGGTGGGGGCCCTGGCGGGGCTGTTCACCGGCTTTGTCCATGTGAAGCTGGGCGTCCGGAACCTGCTGGCGGGCATCATCACCATGACCGCCCTCTTCTCCGTCAACCTCCAGATTGCCGGGTCCAACCTGACGGTGGACCGGGGGACGGACACGATCTTCACCTCCGCCCCGGTGATGGCCTTTCTGGGGGACATGACGCTGATGGGGCGGAAGCTGGCGGTCTCCTTCCTTCTGGTGCTGGCGGTGAAGCTGGCGCTGGACGCCTATTTCAAGACAAAATCCGGCCTGCTCCTCCGGGCGGTGGGGGACAACGCCGACCTCGTCACCTCCCTGGCCCAGGACCGGGGGGCGGTGAAGCTGCTGGGGCTGGTGATTTCCAACGCGCTGGTGGCCCTGGGCGGCTGCGTCGTCGTCCACGAGCAGAGGAGCTTTTCCGCCACCATGGGCACCGGCCAGCTGGTGTACGGCCTGGCGGCGGTGATCATCGGCGTCTCTTTGATGAATGTCTACGCCGCCTCTCCGGCGGCGCGGGCCCTGCGGAAGGGAAAGCTGCTCCGCTTCCTGGCCTCCCCCGCGGGGACCACGTCGGTCATTCTGGGCAGCATCCTTTACAAGCTCTGCGTCCAGGCGGCGCTGAGCGCCGGACTGCCCGCCAATATGATGAAGCTCGTGACGGCGGCGCTGTTTCTGCTGGTGCTGGTGCTTTCGGGCCGGAAGGGGGAGGAGATCATCCATGCTTGAGCTGCGGGACGTGACGAAGATTTACAACCCCGGAGCCGTGACGGAACAGCGGCTGTTCCAAAACTTCTCCCTGACGGTGGAGGAGGGCCAGTTCGTGGCCATCGTGGGGAGCAACGGCAGCGGGAAGACCTCCATGCTGAATATTATCTGCGGCTCCATCCCCATCGAGGGGGGCGACGTGCTGGTGGACGGAACGAGCATCGGGAAGCTCCGGGATTACCAGCGGTACGCCGGCATGGGCCGGGTGTACCAAAACCCGTCCGCGGGAACCTGCCCCAACCTGACGATGCTGGAGAACCTGTCCCTGGCGGACAACAAGGGCCGGCCCTTCGGCCTGGGCCGGGCGGTGGACCGCAGGCGCGTGGATTTTTACCGGGAGCGGCTCCGGTCCCTGGGCCTGGGGCTGGAGGAGAAGCTGGACGTGAAAATGGGGGCCCTCTCCGGCGGACAGCGGCAGGCCGTGGCCCTGCTGATGGCGACCATGACGCCCCTGCGGTTCCTGATCCTCGACGAGCACACCGCGGCCCTGGACCCCAAGACGGCGGACGCCGTCATGGTCCTGACGGACCGGGTCATCCGGGAAAAGAAGCTCACCGCCGTCATGGTGACCCACAATCTCCGCTACGCCGTGGAGTACGGCGACCGGATCCTGATGATGAACCAGGGCCGCGTGGTCCTGGACCGGGCCGGTGAGGAGAAGCGGAGCACCTCCATGGACGACATCCTGTCCATGTTCAACCGGATCTCCATGGAATCCGGAAGCTAGGGGCTGTTCCCATAAGAGAACGGCGCGGCTCTTCAAGCCGGAAGGCCGAAAGGAACCCCCGAGGGGGTTCCTTCATTTTTTGGGCCGGCCGGCCCGAGGCGAATGGGTGCCGCCCCCCGGCAGCGGCCGGGTTGTATGCCTTTGCGAAACCGCCGCGGCGTGCGCTGTGCGCGGCGGCTCCTCCCTGCTTTTTCCGGGCCCCTCCCCGGCGCGGGAAGACGGGCTTTTCTTTTTCTGGGGAGCCTTCCAGAACTTGTGCGTTGCCCCGGCGGGACGCCCTTGGTAAAATGAAACGAGAATTGTTTAAGGAGAGTGTGCTATGCGGAAAAAGCGTTTCCTGCCGCTGCTGATCCTCGTTTTCGCGCTGCTGGCCGCAGCGGGAGGGCGGCCCTCCGCCGCCGGGACCGCCGGAACGGTGGTGGGCTATTACGCCGCCTGGGCCGGGGGGCTGGGGTACGCGCCGGAGGACATTCCGGCGGAGCTGTTCACCCAAATTCATTACGCCTTCGCCAAAATCGAAGACGGGAAAGCCGCCCTGGAGGACCCGGGGCGGGACCGGGAGGCTCTCCGCCGCCTGACGGCCCTGCGGAAGGCAAACGCCGACTTAAAAATCGTCCTCGCCATCGGCGGGTGGGACGAGTCCGCCTGGTTTTCCGACGCGGCGGCCTCGGAGGCCAGCCGGGAGGTCTTTGCCGAAAGCTGCGCAGACCTGGTGCGGGAACACGGGCTGGACGGCGTAGACCTGGACTGGGAATACCCGGTCTCCGGCGGGGCCCCCGGGGTGGTTCACCGTCCCCAGGACCGGGAAAACTTCACCCTGCTGCTGAAAGCCGTCCGGGCCGCGCTGGACGCCCAGGGGCGGCGGGACGGGAAAGCCTATGTCCTCAGCATTGCCGGAGCGGCGGACGGCGGCTATCTGAATCACATCGAGCCCCGGGCGGTGGCGGAGGTGGTGGACCACATTTTCCTCATGGCCTATGACCTTCACGGGCCTTGGGACCCCTACGCGGATTTCAACGCCCCCCTCTACCCCGTGTCCGGCGGTCCCTCCCGCTACCGCGCCAGCGTGGACGGGGGAATCTCGGCCTGGCTGGGCCGGGGCGTTCCGGCGGAAAAGCTGGTGCTGGGAATGCCCCTGTACGGGTACATATACCAAGGGGTCCCCCGGGGGAGCAGCGGCCTTTACAGCAGCTTCCTCAGCGCCGGATCCGTGGCCTGGAACACCGTGAAGCGCGACTACCTGGCCAATTCCGCCTACCGCCGGTTCCGGCATGAGGAGGCGGAGGTCCCCTGGCTTTACGGCGGCGGGGTTTTCCTCTCCTATGACGATCCGGTTTCCATCGCCGCCAAGGCGGAGCTGGCCCGGCAGCGGGGGCTGGGGGGCGTGGGCTTCTGGGAACTGTCCCAGGACGGCGAGGGGGACCTGATCCAAAGCGCCTGGGCCGCCTGGAACGGCGGACACTTCCGGGACGTCCCCCGGGACGCTTGGTACGCCGGGGCCGTGGACCGGGTCTGCGCTGCCGGGCTGATGAACGGCACGGGCCCGGGGACCTTCTCCCCCGGCGGAACCGTGACCCGGGGGCAGCTTGCCGCCATTCTTTACCGCCTGGCGGGAGAGCCCGCCGTTTACGGCTCCTCCTTCCCCGACGTTCCCGCCTCGGCTTACTACGCCAAGGCCGTGGCCTGGGCTGCCCGGCAGGACGTCGTCACCGGCTTTGCCGACGGAAGCTTCCGGCCGGACCTGCCCGTCAGCCGCCAGCAGCTGGCGGCCATCCTCTGGCGCTATGCCGGGCTGAAGGGAGCGGACAGCGGGCGCAGGGCGTCCCTGGCGCCCTATCGGGACGCGGGAGAGGTCGGCGGCTACGCGGAAGAGGCCCTGAAATGGGCCCTGGCCGAGGGCATCCTCCAGGGAACCAAGGAGGGCGACCTGCTCCCCCAGGGCCGGGCCGCCAGGGGCCAGGCCGCCGTGCTGCTGGAGCGCTTTCAAGCCCTGCTGAACGGCGGGCCGGCGGCGGGCTGAACGCTCGGCGCAAAACAGGCGGAACGCTTCGGCGCAGGGCGGAAGGAGTCCCTCCGCGCGCTCCCCGCGGCGTCCTTCCCTCCGGTCGAATTTGGTCTGCGTCCGCAGGCGGAGTATCCGCCTGCGGACGTTTTCCGTCTCCGCGGCGGCCTAGGGGCTGTTTGAAACATGGCGGAATGTCCGGCGGCGGGAGAGTTTTTCGCTGGGGGAGGCAATTTCCCCCAGGAATCCTGGCGGATTTCAAGGGAAATCAACGAAGCATCCGCGGAAAAAGATCCGCCGATTGGGTGGTTTGGCATGTTTCAAACAGGCCCTAAAATTGGGCGGCGGGCCTTGCCACTTTTCACCTGGGCTGGTATACTATCGTCAGCACGGTTGAAAAGAAGCATTCGCTTCTCTTTTCAACTGTGCTGATACCCGAGCAAGAGAAAGGATGATGGCTATGAAACGCTGGCTCGGCGGCCTGCTGGCCGCTTTGACCCTGTTCTCCCTCACCGCCTGCGGCGGTATGGCGGACCCGGCGGGCCTTCCGGGGGAAACCCAATTTGAGGACACGAAGGTCGACCTCCCCGCCGTGGAGGACCCGGAGGATTTGGAGGATTCCGCCGAACCGGAGGAAGGGGGCTCTTCCACCGCGGAGGCTCCGGAACCCGGGGCGCCGGAGCCCCCCGGCGCCGGGGACGGCGGGGAAGCCCCGGAAGACGCGGAAACCCCGCCGGAGGACGCCGCCGGAGAGGCCCTTCTGCCGGAGGACGGGACCTATACCTCCAAAGAGGACGTGGCCCTCTACATCCACACCTATGGCCGCCTGCCGGACAACTTCATC
>CAQVQZ010000110.1 GCA_948902155.1 uncultured Oscillibacter sp. | reverse complement strand
CCGCTGTCCCAGCACCGGAGACACCGGAAGCCCCCGCGCCGGAAACGCCCAGCACGTCTGCTGCCGGTACTCTGACCAACGGCAAGCCCATCACGGTCGAGAACGTGACGGAACTCATGAACGAGCTTCGTGCCCAGTATCCCAGAAACACTGACGCTGGCAGATACAACGGACCTGCCGCTATTCGTCAGATTACCACCACTTACACTCGTGCAAATGGTGGGGGTACTACCAGCACCAGCATCGGATGTGGCGGATGGGCCGCTCGCGTATTCGACTATATCTTCGGCCAAGACGTCACATTCCGACAGGTCAGCTATGACGAAGCCCGTGTCGGAGACCTTCTAATCAAAGTAGATAGCCAAGGCTATTTGGCACATGTCGCCATCGTCAGTAACAGAAAGACTATCAATGGTATTCCGAACATGCTCTGCACCACTGATGCAAACAGTGGTACAGGTGTAAACGTCATGCAATGGGACGTAGGTAAGCCAAACCCTGACAAGTACGGTCTCGATTTCACCTACGATATTTACACCGTATATCCCGACTAATTTTCCAACGTATGGCCCACACGCTGCAAAGCGTGTGGGCCACTATTTTTTTTCAAATAAAGTCTTATCCCCCCAAATTGGGACGACCCCCAACCCGGCGACTGGACTGCCGCCGTTTGGACCCGCTATCCAAACTAAAAACGTCCGAAAAGCGGCCTTGCCGAAAAAGATAGTCTTCCCCCCAAAAAGTCAATACAGCCCCCAGCAGATAGCACAGAGAGAAGCCAGCGTCAAGGGCCGTAAAAAAATTTTCCGGGTTGCGTAAGTGCCCGGAAAATATTTTTACTTTCCGCTTCGCTCCACCCTTGACCCTGTCTGCTCTTTGTGCGCAAGGAGGCCAACCGAAATCGCCGCAGCCGATTTCGGCAAGGCCGGCAACGTTGATTTTGGGAGGATACAGCTATGAAACAGACGATTAAGACCAGCAGGACAGCGGGGTATCTGGAGAAAATTTTCAGGGCGCTAAATGAGCATTATTTCAGCGGGGTTATCGAGGAACCCGTTATTACCATCCAGAGTACCCCCAGGGCCTACGGGCATGTCACCGTAGCTAAGGCATGGCAGAGGGCGGACGGCGGACAAAGGCATGAGCTTAACATCGGAGCCGGGACGCTGGACCGTCCCATAGAAAACGTGACGGCTACCGTGCTTCATGAAATGGTCCATCTTTATAATTTGCAAACCGGCGTACAGGACACCAGCCGGGGCGGGGCCTACCACAACAAGAAATTTCGTGACGCCGCCGAGGCAAGGGATCTGCATATCAGCTATGACAGCCGTATCGGGTGGAGCATTACCGAACCCACGGACGCGCTAATCGAGTTCATCATCTCCCAGGGCTGGGACGATATTATGATGAACCGGAAAGTGGGCTTTTCCATGCGGGGCGTGGGAGGACCGGGAGCAAAAGGGGGCGTCACCCCTCCGGCTACGGGCAGGACTTCCAGCACACGGAAGGTTGCTTGCCCCTGCTGTGGGCAGAGCGTCCGGGCTACCAAAAAGGTCAACATTATTTGCGGGGACTGCCTGGTCCCTATGGCGGAGGTTTGAACGTGTAGATTCAAAAAGAGACAGGGGGCCGGGTTTGGCCTCCTGTTCTCTTTCGTTTTTTGTACGTCCGCATGGCCTTGAGTTTCCCTTATTTTTTCCCTTAATGGCTTGATATTGGCTGGTAAAAGCTGTTAGTAGCTGGTACACGGCAAACGCTGAACCCGTTGCAATTAAAGGCTTTTGGGACTAGGAGGGACTGCCCGGGACGTTGCCCAGCGCAATTCAAATCCCTCCTTCCGCGCCAACTCGGAAATTCCCGTCACCGTTCCGTTTCCGCCTTGCGGCGGAAACTGCACTCTGACGGGAATTTCTTCGCGTTCGGCCCCGATTTGCTTCGCTGGATTCGGGGCCGAAGGGGCGGGGAATGCGCGGCTGCGCCGGAAGGAAACCCTTGGCATCAGGTTGGTCCCTGGGCTGCCAAGGGTTTCGCCGCGTCTTTTCACGCGCGGCCCGATTTAATTCAGCAAGCATGGATGGGACGCGGGTAAAACCCGGCTCCGGGGGCTCCGCCGCTTCACCGGCGGCGGCCCTGCGGGGGAAAAACTGCGGGCGCGCCTGTCGGAACTTGTCAGATTTGGCCGGATGTGCTATACTGCTTCTGTAAAAAACCTGGGGCTCATGAGAACGGGCCCTGAATGCTTGTTGATGGGATGTGATGCTGAGATGCTTGACGTTCGAAAAGCGCTTCCTTCCGCCCTGCTTGCCCTTGCGCTGCTTCTGGCGCCCGCCCGGGCGGCAGAAGCCGGGGAGCTGTCCCAGTCGGGGCGGGTGGTGGCCCAGGCTCTGAAACAGATGGGCTTCACGGAGGGGGAGGATGAGTTTACCCCCTTCGGCGTGCGGTACGGCTATCCCCACGGCTACTGGTGCGACATGTTTGTCTCCTGGTGCGCCGACGAGGCGGGGGTGTCGGAGGAGGCGTTCCCCCGCTCCGTCAACTGCGCCCGGCACTGCCGCGCCTTCACGGCCCTGGGCCGCTACCGCAGCAGCGCCGCCCGGGGCGGTACATACACGCCGCTTCAGGGGGATCTGGTTCTTTTTTACAACAGCTCCGGCAGGATTCACCATGTCGGCCTGGTGCTGTATGTGGAGGACGGGACGCTGTTCACTGTGGAGGGCAACGCCCTGACCGCCCGCCTGGATTACCCCGCGGAAGAGGTTTCGGAGGCCCGCATCCCGGAGATCGAGCCCGGCGACTATGTCACGGTCAACCAATACCGCCTGGACGATCCCCGGCTCCACGGCTACGCGGTTCCCGCCTACGCAAGCCGGGAGCCTTTGGAGCTGACGGGCTTTGTGGACCTGGGACGCTATCAGGGTGCGAAGGAGGCCATTGAGGAGGTCGTGGCCGCCGGAATCATGAAGGGCACCAGCAGCCACACCTTTTCCCCCAGGGCGGGCATGAGCCGGGGGGAGTTCCTGAAGACGGTGACGGACCTTTACGGCTTTGCCGGATGGGAGGAGAAGACCGCCCCCTTTTACGATGTGCCCCCGGACCACCCGTACTACAACGCTGTTATGACCGCCCGCTCCGCCGGACTGCTGCCGGAGACGGAGGAAAACTGCTTCTATCCGGACCGGTGGATTTCCGGGGAGGACGCCCAGGCCGTCCTCTCGGCCCTGCTGCTGTACATGGGCCTGGAGGACCGGACATTTTCCTTCACCCCGGGGGACCTCTCCCAGATTCTCACGCCCTACACCACCCGGGGGGACATTGCCGTGGCGCTGTGCAGCCTCCGGGAGGCCGCGCCCCTGACGACGGAGCTTTTCACGGGCCTGCTGACCCTGGGCGGGAATCCCCTGGACTGGCCCGCCAGGACGCTGGACGGGACCTGCTACGTGCCGCTTCCGCTTCTCCAAGAGAGCTTTCCGGAGCTGAAGGTCTATGGCGCCTCCGGCGGCCGGACGGAGCATGACGCGGAAATGTCCCCCGGGTCCCGGGAGGGGCGGGAGGCGGCGGTGCCCTCCGGTTATGAGCAGTTTTCCGACGCCAAGGCCCTCCGGCAGATTTTGACCCTGGAGAGCGGGGGACAGCTTCGCACGAAGGGGTTCCTCTGGAACGGGACGCTGTACGTCTCGGTGGAGGATGCGGCAAGGCTGCTGCATGTGGAGCTGGCGGCCTCGGCGTAACGCGGGGCGCCAGAAAGCCCGCCCGCTTGAGAAAGGGCGCGCCGGCCGGACCGCGGGAAAGGGGACCCGGCCAAGGACGGGAACCCCGCTCCACGGGAAGAACGGGAACTGCGAGAGGAACCCATCCGGGTTCCTCTCGTTTTCCGCGCAGCCGGATCCGGTGCTTCGAAGCTTCCGGGTCAGGCGGGGCGGAAAATTTCCCGGGACTCCGCCCGGTCCGCCGCGTTTCAAACGGGGCCCGGATGTTTTTCCCCTTGGGGCCGACATTTTCTGGACAGGCGGGGAATAGGGTGTTATAATAAACTTGTTAGGGTATCGCTTACGAATGGGAGGGCAAAACATTTGAGTAGTATGACAATGGGCCTGTGGACGACCCTGCTGGTCACCGCCGCCGCCGGCATCGGCGGCACCGGGCTGGGCGGCGCCCTGGCCACCCTGTTCCGCCGGGACTCCGGCCGGGAGGCCAGCCTGCTTTTGAGCTTTGCCGCCGGGGTGATGGTGTCGGTTTCCTGCTTCGGCCTTTTGACCGAGGCCGCCGCTCCGGGGGCCATGGATCTGGTGGCCCTGGGCGTCTTTTTGGGCTGCGCCGTCACGGCGGGGCTGAACGCGCTTTTGGACCGGGGCCGCCCCACCGGCGGGCTGGTGCTGGCGGGGCTGGTGATGGCGGCCGCCATCGCCCTGCACAACGTGCCCGAGGGCATGGTCATCGGCGCGTCCTTCATCGGCGGCACGATGCGCCAGGGCTGGACCATGGCGGCGGTCATCGGCCTGCACAACATTCCGGAGGGCATGGCCATCTCCGCCCCCATGGTGGCGGGGGGCGAGCGCCGCTGGCGGGCGGCGGGCCTGGCGGCTCTCTCCGGGGCCCCCACGGTGCTGGGCGCCGCCCTGGGCTACTGCCTGGGCACCCTGGGGCCCACGGCGCTGACCCTGACGCTGAGCTTCGCCGCCGGGGCCATGCTGTACGTGGTGTTCGGCGAGCTTCTCCCCGAGGCGGCGGGCCTTTGGAAAAGCAAGCTCCCCGCCCTGGCGGCGGTGCTGGGCATCCTGGTGGGGATGCTGATTGACGGATAGCGTCTTTGGGAAAACGACCCCCAAGAGCCTCCGCCTGCTCCGGCTTCCGGACGGACCGGGGCGGCGGGGGCTCTGCGCGGTTTCCTCCTTAAAGTTTTTCCCCCGGTTGTACGGCGGCGTGCAATGCCGCCCCGCCGGGAGCCGTTGTTGACGGCGCTGTTCTTAGGGCCTGTTTCTACAAGCTGAAACCCACGCCTTTCCGGCATGCATCCCCCCAGAATCCCTCCCGGAAATCCGCGCGTTCGGCTTATGAGAACAGGCCCCGGGCGCGCGGATCAACGACAAGGAGGAACTTTCCATGAACGGAACGGCACGGAGGAAGCGCCCCCCGCGGAATCAGGACGTCCGGGGGGCCATTGAGACGGCGGGGCTGCGCTACTGGTGGGTGGCCGAGGAGCTGGGCATTGCCTGCGGCACCCTTTCCAACCGGCTGCGCCGGGAGCTTTCCCAGGAGGAAAAGGAGGCGGTTCTGGCCGCGGTCAGGCGGCTGGCGGAGCGGCTGGGGAACCCCGCCCCGGAGCCTCCCGGTCCCGGAGTGACCCTGGAGGCCCGGGCTTCCTTTCCCGGCGGGCACTGGCACTGAGAAACGGAGAAGGAGACGGCGCGGCCTGCGGGCCGCGCCGTCTCAGCGTGTCAAAAAATGGTGAAACCTTCTTCGGCGGGAAGGAAGAGAGTTACGAGAGGAACCCAGGAGGGGGTCCTTTCGTTTTCAATCATAAGTTTTTCGGAACGTTTTATAGTTAGCACAGTTGAAAAGAGTCCAAAGGATTCTTTTCAATACGGCGCTGTTTTACAGCGCCGTAAGCCGCGTGAGCGGCTCACTGTGCTTGACTTCATAGGAAACGCACAGGCGCTTTGCGCCCCGGCAGGCCTATGGCCCGCCGGTTGAAAAGAAGTGTATGCTTCTTTTCAACTGCGTTGACTATAACGGTCTGAAAAACTTGCGCAGGCTGGCGAAAATACTTTTTCGACAGCCTGGGCGGCGCGGCCTGCGGGCCGCGCCGTCTTTTTTGCGCGCATTTATAGAGTCAACTGCGTTGACTGTAATAGGCCACCAGCAGATCCACCACGGTCCCATAGGACTGAATTCCCCGCTCGTCGCCGTAGCCCTTCAGGATGCCGTCATAGACCTTGTTGGAGGCCCGCTGGACCACCGTATCCTGGAACTGGGCCCAATAGGCATTGTTATACGCCAGGTCCAGCTGGACCTCCTCCGGCAGGGTTTCCCGGATGGCCCAATAGCCCTCCGGGTCCTGGGAGTACAGGGCGTTCCCCAGGTAGACGTATCCGATGAGCCAGCCGGAGTACTGATAGGCCGGGTCCTTGCAGGTGGTGGAGGCCAGCACCGCCAGGAAGTTGCACTCCTGCTCCGAGGCGAAGCCCCGCTGGTGGGCCAGCTCGTGGGCGATGGTGGAGGGCAGCATACAGGCGGGGCTGTCCACATTGACGTTGGACTCCCCGGTGAAGGAGCAGTAAACCCCCGTGAAATCCAGGGCGCTCATGAGCCTGGAAAAAACCATGGGCTTCACGCCGGGGTCCTGAAAGGCCAGGAAGGGGAACGCCTCCGTCAGCCCCTCATAGGCCCGGACGCTGTTTTCCAGGATCTCCTCCCGGGGGACGGCAAAAAGGCCGTGCCCGTCCCGCGCCACTTCCCCCGCCGTCTCGGACACCCGGTCCGCGAAGTACTCCGTTGCCGTCCGCAGATCCTCCAGAGCCACGGGCTGGGCGTAGATCCCGGATTTGTCCTGAAAGCCGTCCGTCCAGTAGTTCACGCCCCACAGCAGGCAGAAGGCCGCCCAGACGGTCAGCAGGGCGCAGGCCCCGCCCAGGGCCGCGCCATAGGCCCGCTCCCGCCGCCGTCCCCTTGCCCGGACCACGGCGGCGACGCTCCACACCACGTACCAGACGCCCAGGAGCACCGCCAGCGCCTCCACCAGCTCCATGACGGAGAAGGGGACCAGGTAACTCAGCCGCCCCAGCCCCCGCCGGAGGGGCCCGGTGACATGGTCCGCAAGGGCGTTCATCAGTGGACGCCGCCCCCGGAGGGAGAAGAAGGCCAGCAGCGCCAAGAGGTCCGCCAGCAGCCAGATATGGAGTTTTCGGTAGGTTTGAAAAAACGCGTTCCGTCTCATTCCCATCTCCGTTGCCGCCGCTTCAGCCTGGGGAACCGCCAAGCCATCAGAGCGGGCCCAAAGCTTCTTCGGCGGCGGTTTTCTCAAAAAAAGTCACTCCGCCGCCAGCAGCAATTGCTTGGTATAGTCTTCCTTGGGGTGGTCAAAAATCTCGTCCACCGTCCCCTGCTCCACAATGCGGCCCCGCTTCATCACCAGCACCCGGTCGCAGAGCTGGTAAACTACGTTCAAGTCGTGGGAGATGAAGAGATAGCTCAGGTCCAGCTCCCGCCGGAGGGCGCGGAGCAGGTCCAGAATCTGGGCCTGAATCGTCACGTCCAGGGCGGACACCGGCTCGTCGGCAATCAGGAATTTGGGCCGCCGGATCAGCGCCGCCGCGATGCTGACCCGCTGGCGCTGGCCCCCGGAGAGCTCCGAGGGCTTGGCCTTCAGGTAGTCCTCCGTCAGCTCCACCCGCTCCAGCATCTCCCGGACCCGGCGCTTCCGCTCCGCCCGGCCGTATTTGCCATAGACCCGCAGGGGCTCCTCCAGGGTCCACTCCACGCTGTAGAAGGGGTTCAGGG
>CAQVQZ010000109.1 GCA_948902155.1 uncultured Oscillibacter sp. | reverse complement strand
GAAGAAGGTGGGCGCGGGCTTCTTCGGCGGCGAGGGCTTCATCATGCAGAAGCTCTCCGGCCGGGGCATGGCGTTCCTGGAAATCGACGGCTCCGCCGTGGAATATGAGCTGGCCCCGGGACAGCAGCTGATCGTGGATACCGGAAACCTGGCCATGATGGACGAGACGTGTTCCATCGACATCCAGTCCGTCAAGGGCGTGAAAAACGTGCTCTTCGGCGGGGAGGGGATGTTCAACACCGTGGTTACCGGGCCGGGGAAGGTGGTCCTGCAGACCATGCCGCTGAGCGCGTTTGCCGGGTCCATTGCCTCCGTGCTGCCCAGCAAGAGCTGAGGGGTCCAAGGGGCAAGGCCCCGCCGGAGGGAGCCCGCCCCGGGCCCGCATGGCATAATAATATAGAAAAAGGCCCTGGAGAGGGAAACCCTCTCCGGGGCCTTGGTCTGTCAAAAAGGGAAATCCAATTTGACGGGAAGGAAGGGTGTGTGCGGGAAACCCAGGAAGGGTTTCCTGCGCGATTTCAATCCTTCGCGTGCAGAGCGTTTTAACGCTCTGCACGCGTAAGCAGCTTGGCGAAACCGTGGTTTCGCCAAGCTGAGGCCCTGGAGAGGGAAACCCTCTCCGGGGCCTTGGCCTGTCAAAAGGGGAAACCCAATTTGACGGGAAGGAAGGGTGTGTGCGGGAAACCCAGGAAGGGTTTCCTGTGCGATTTCAATCCTTCGCGTGCAGAACGTTTTAACGCTCTGCACGCGTAAGCAGCTTGGCGAAACCGTGGTTTCGCCAAGCTGAGGCCCTGGAGAGGCAAACCTCTCCGGGGCCTTTTTTATGCGCGGCTCAGTCCTGAAGCTCCCCGCAGAGCTTTACGCCGCCCAGGGCCACGGCGAAGACGAACCAGAAGATGCACATCACCCGGGGATAGTTCCAGAGGTAGTCCGCCAGGCCGCACACCATGCTGCCGCAGAGGGCGGCGCAGGCGGCGCAGGTGATGGTTCTGGCGGCGGAGTCCCGGCAGTGCCGGACCGCGTGGGCCGCCCGCTTGATCCCCCACAGGAGGGACCCCACAAAGCCGATGAAGCCCAGGACGCCCATCTCCGCCCAAACCTGGAGATAGATGTTGTGGGAGTGGACGAAGGGGGTCCGGGCGTGATAGAGGTTCAGCAGCTTGATATACCGCTGGACGGCGGCGGTGCCCAATCCGGCGCCGGAGAGGGGCCGGCGGACAATGACGTCCAGCCCCGCCCGGTAGAGGGGCAGGCGGCTGGCGGTGGAGGAGTCGGATTTGTTGCCGATGGTCAGGATGCGGTTCCAGATGGTGTCGGGCAGGAAGGGGACCGCCAGGCAGCACAGCAGAAAAAAGGCGGGCATCAGCCTGGGCTTCCACAAAAAGACCATGACCACCATGGCACAGGCCATGCCGATCCAGCTGGAGCGGGAATAGGTCATGCCCAGGGCCGCCACGCCCAGGCAGAAGGCCGCGGAGGCCGCCAGCCTGGAGAGGACATGCCTGGAGCAGAGGACCAGCGCCAGGGTCAGGGGCAGCAGCAGGAGCAGCACCTCCGCAAAGGTGTTGGGGTTGTCAAAGAAGGAGAGAACCCGGCTGGGCATGTCGGCGTTCAGTTCCAGGTCCACATAGGACTTGTTGACCTTCAGCCCGCCCAGGCGCTGGGAGATGGCGTACAGAGAAGAGACGGCCACGCAGCCCGCGCCCCCCGCCGCCAGCCGCTTCAGCTCCTCGGCGGAGCGCAGGGCGCTGACGGTGACCAGCACGCACAGGGCGGCGGAGAGATGGTAGACCAGGAAGCGGGTGGAGACGCTTCGGGTCAGGGAGAACACCACCGCCAGCACCACGGCCCCCAGGAACAGCACGGGGAAAAACCCGATCCCCTCCACGTCCAGACGCCGGTCCCCCCGGCCCATGGCCCCGGCGTGAAGCAGGAGGAGCAGCAGGGAAAAGGCCGTCAGCGTATAGGCGTTGTTCCAGTATTCATAGGGGATGATCCACAGCAGCAGGATGAGCCAGCCCTCGGCCACGGCGGTCTCGTCCCCCAGGCGGAAGGCCAGACGGGCGAAGACGCTGTCCTGGAAGGCGCCCTCCCAAAGGAGGCAGAGCCTCCTCAGCAGGCGCCCGGGGAGGTTGACGATCCAGGACAGGGTCCGGCAGGAGAGGCTCTCCGGCCAGGAGCGGGCCACGGCCCCCTCCCGGCACAGGGGGCGGAGAAGGGCGCTTCCGTCGATCTGGCGGCCGCACCAGTCCGCCGCCCGGGAAACCAGGCGGTGGAGCCCGCTGTCCAGATAGGAGGCCCAGAGAAGCAGCAGAAGGCGGCAGAGTCGGCTTTCTTTCAGCAGTGTCATGACGTTCCTCATTTCCCGGTTAAATGCGGTTTTTCAGGCGGTAGAGCTGGGTCAGGGTGAAGAAGTGCTTCCCCCGGACCAGGTTGGCCACCATCTGCTTGTTGGGGCTGAGTCCCGACGGCGCCAGGGCTTTGACGGCCTGGGCCATCTCCGGGCGGCGGCAGAATTCCTGCACGGCCTTTTGCCGCTGGCGGATGGACTTCGGATTGTCCCGGGCATACTCGTTGCCCACGGCGATGAGCAGCCCGGCCCAATTGGAGCTCTCCCGCCACTGGGGGCGGAGAGACTCCAGGCCGTACTCCGCCACCAGGGCCTCTTTCCGCTCCATAAAGCGGGTGAAGACCTGGGAGAAGTTTTGCATGTAATGGTGGGTGGCGGACTCCCCGTGGAGGAAGTAGCGGTACAGGGGCTGATCCGTCGCCGCCAGGGAACGGGCGCGGCAGAAGTACTCCAGCACGAAGAGCTCGTCCTCCAGATAGGGGCCGTCAAAGACAATGTGATTCTTGCGGATGATTTCCGTGGAGAAGAGGTAGCAGACGCTGTATCCATTGAACACGGGCTGGGTCAGCCGGTCCCCCACAAGGGGGGCGACCAGTTTTTCGCGGATTTCCGCCTGGCCGTAAATCCCGGCGGGAAGCTGGCTCTGCACCTCCGCCCTTCCGTCGGGCCAGAGATAGGTGAGGCCGCAGGCGGCGGCGTCCGCGCCGGACTGCTCCCGGAGGTTCCACAGAGTCTCCAGGGTCTGGAACTCATAGCAGTCGTCGGCGTCCAGGAAGGCCACGTACTCCCCCCGGGCCTCGTTGAGCCCCAGGTTCCGGGCTTCGCTGACGCCCTGATTTTTCTTCCGGTGAAAGACCCGCACCCGCCCGTCCCTGGCGGCAAACTGGTCGCACAGGGCGGGGGAGCCGTCGGTACAGCCGTCGTCCACCAGGATCAGCTCCCAGTCGGAAAAGGTCTGGCGGGCCACGCTGTCCAGGCAGCGGTGCAGGAACTTCTCCGCCTGATAGACGGGGACGATGACAGAGATACTGGGCATAAAAAACCTCCATGCGCCGGGGCGCCCGTTTTCGTGAAAGCGGCAGCCCTGTGCGTTGGAGGAAGAAGGGGGACCTCCCCCGGAGGAAGGTCCCCGGCTGTGTTTGGCTGCCGGAATGCAAAGCCATTGTACCCCATTTTTACCGGAAGGTCAACGACTTTTCCCCGCAGTCTATGAAGCCCCGTCAGCCCTGGCAGGGGGGGTCGGCTGAACCGGGCTCCTCCAGAAAAAGTTCTTCTGCTTGCCGCTGGGCCTCCAGCAGAGTTTCCCGGAGCTGGGACAGGGCGCGCTCTGTGTCGGTGACGGCGTTGAACAACAGCAGATACTCTTTGGGAATTGCAGTCATGGCAGGTCTTCCTTTCTTCTGAAACACAAAATGTAGCTGGGGACTATGGGTATCATACACAATATTCGGGGAATAACTTGTCTGAATTTGTCGATGGCTCCAGGAAAATGAAAAAAATGGAGGGACCGGGGGGAGGAGGGGGGAAAGCGGGGAGAATCCCCCGTTTTTCGCCGCGCCCCGAGGAAGCGGGGAGAAAGTGAAAGAACTTTTTCATGGAAAAAGCCGGAAATCTTGACGGGGAGGAAAGGGATAGAGTATGCTTAAAGCGGCGAAAAAGAGAATATTTCGTCAAAAGGGTCCGAAGCGATATGATTGAGCGCCGCGGATGGAGCCGCGGAGGACAGGAGGGACTTATGCCGGAATACGAAAACCGGACCAGGCAGGGCCTGGACGCCGCCTTGCGGGAACTGCTGCGGCAAAAGCCGCTGGACCAGCTCCGGGTCCGGGAGCTGACGGAGTTCTGCGGGCTTCGGCGGCAGTCTTTTTATTATCACTTTAAAGACGTCTACGATCTGTTTGCATGGTCCGTGAAGCGGGAGCGGAAGCTGCTGCTCGACCGGCAGAAGGAGTGCCTGGCCTGGCAGCAGGCGCTGCGGGACCTTCTGGACCGGGCCGCTGAGGAACGGGCGTTTTATCAGACCGTGCTGGACCAGGGAGGACAAAAGGGCCTGGCGGAAATGATCCCGCTGGAGGAGACGCTGGAGACGGTGGGGACCTATTACCGGGACCGGGGCGGCAGCCGGCCGG
Source organism: uncultured Oscillibacter sp. (assembly GCA_948902155.1). The sequence continues at coordinate 3,066 of CAQVQZ010000109.1, read as the reverse complement.
ATCCCGCGGCGGCGGCGCTGGAACGCCGAAGCGGGCAGGCAATGCTGCTGTCCCTGGTGGAGAGCTGGGTCCGGGGCGGGCTGACCCTGCCGCCGGAGGAGATCGTGGCCTCCTTGGAACGAATGGTGGAGCGAAGCACGGCGGGGACCGTGTGGCAGACTCTGCGGGAGCGGGGAGAGTGGAACTGGACCCCGTGAAGGACGGAGCACAGAGAAGGCGAGGGATATCTTTGGCGCAGGAATTTCTTTTTCAGCAGGAGTCCGGCGGTTTTCCGCGGACATGAGAGGACGGGTCAGCCCGCCCTCTTTTTTTGTACCGGCAGGCGACTATTTTTGACGGGTTTTGACAATTGTTATGCTTATGTCCAAATTTTGACACTTTTTGATAAATTGTCCCTTTGGCGAAACCGCTTGCCTATTTATAATCGAACAATAACAGGAAGTGATGCATGTGAAAAAAGCCTGCTACACCGTTGTGCTGCAAAGTCAATTGGGGCCCAGGGCCGGAGAGCTGCTGCTCCAGGAGGACGCCGGAACCGTTTCCGGGGAACTGTGCCTTCTCAGCCGCCGGAACCGCTTTTCCGGCAGCGTGCTGCAAAATGGGAAATATCTGATTTCCGGCGCGCTGCGCTCCAGAGTGGACAAAGAGCCGTATGACGCCATTTTTACCGTGCGGCAGGGGAGACTCTCCGGCGGCCTGGTGACCCGTCACGGCTGCTGGGATATCACTGGCGTTGAGGCTTCAGCGGCCTCCGGGGCGGAGCGGTGAAGGACCTTTCCTGAACGTGGAGGAGCGGAGCCCGGGCGGCTTTTTCTTCAGGCGCCGGAGTCTCCTGCTGCGTTCGGCTTGGGGGCGGGAGCGCCAGGCGGTCGGCGTTTCCCAGGGATCGTTAAGAGACGGGAACTGGGCGGCGCATGGCGGCAGCGGGACAAGAGATGGAGATTTTTTCCAAAATTCCGCTTCGGTTGCTATGCGAAAGTAACGTAAGATTCCCGAGAGGAGGGCGCACATAATGGAAAAGAACCGCCGCCTGGACGAGACGGCTCTGCGCCGCCTTCTGGAGCGGGAGCAGACGGGGCCGGAGGCCCTGGTGCTCCGCTTGGCCTGGCTGGAGGGACTGACCCGGGAGGAGATTGCGGCCCTGACCTGGGACCAGGTTTCCTTTCTGGACAACCGGCTGGAGCTGCCGGACCGGATGGTCCCCCTGGACGGGGAGGTTCGCGCCCTCCTTTGGAAGCTTCATGAGGCCAAGGAGGCCAGAGAAGAGCGGGAGCCCCATGTCCTCCTTTCCGCCCGGGAGCGGAAGCCTATGCGGCTGGAGTCAATCTCCCGGCTGGCCCGGCAGGCGCTGGACCGGGGGGATTTGAAAACCGTGCGGCTGCTGGATCTTCGCTATGACTGGATTATCCGGTGTCTCGACCGGATGGACTGGCCGGAGGCGGCGCGGATCAGCGGCGTGGAAATTGCGACGCTTCAGCTCCGCTTCTCCGCCAGCGCGCCGGCACGTAAGGCACCCAAGCCGCCGCCGGTTCAGGTAGACGAATTTAAGCTGTGGAAGGTCCTTCAGGCGGAGCGGGGGACCACAGCCGGCCTGGCTATGTGGCTGGGCTGGCAGCTAGGCCTCCAGGCGCAGGAGATGATTTCGCTCACTTGGCGTGAGGTGGATTTCGAGGCGGGAGCAATTTATTTGTCGGACCGGGAAATTCCCCTGACCAGCACAGTGCGCCGTTTACTGGAGGAAGAGTATGCCCGCCGGAAGCCGGGGGAAGACCCCCATATCCTTTTGACGGAGCAGTCCCGCAGACCGCTGGACCTCCCGCGGCTGTCCCGGATTACCCGGACGGTCCTGATCCGCGGAGGACTGGAGCGGGTGTCTCTTCGGGATCTCAGAAAGGACGACAGCCGGGAAACGGAGAATGAGCGCATCCTTCAAAAGGGGCTGGAACAGGGCTATGTTTCCCGGAACGACGTGTCGGAGCTTTTGAATTTTTCCAAGACCGCCACGTATACCCGGCTTCGCCGTTTGACGGATCAAAAGCGCTTGGTGCGGGTGGGAGGCAAGTACTACCTTCCCGGAACCGTGGTGCCGCCGGAGCGTCACCGGGAGGCCATTCTGGAATACCTGGCTCAGGCGGGGTTTGCCTATCGTCAGGATATTGTGGACCTCCTTCACATCCAGCCAAAGCAGTGCACGCTGGTTCTTCGCCACATGGTAGAGGAGGGGACGCTCGTGCAGCTGGGACAGAAGTACCTCCTTCCCCAGCAGGAGGAGCGGAAGGTGGAATAAAAACTCTCGTGAGCCGGGAGGCAGGGGCGGAAGCGTTCGCCAAAGGGACCTGCCCCGGCTCTCGCTTTTGCAAAAATTGGAAAAATTTAAAAGAATTTGGGCAGCGTTATTTTCCTCCAGCAAATTGCCACGGGCTATCGGACGGCAATTTTCAGTTCGGTTAAAAGGCCGGAAAAAGCCTTGTCAGGGCATTTTTTTCCTGTTAGATTGCATTTGCGAGAAGCGCCGGGGCTTCCTTCCGCCCTGTCGAAAAACGGGGTTGGCTAGCCCCCGGTACCGCTGACTTGGGCGGAGAGAAGGCCGGGCGCTTCCGCAAATCTTTAAAGGAGGAATTATCGCATGAAGAAATTCCTGTCCCTGCTTCTTGCGCTGGTTATGACCATGTCCTTGGTTACTATCAGCGCCGGAGCGACTGAGTACAAAGATCTCACCGATAAGGATGAGCTTGGTCCTCAGTACGAAGAGGCTGTCGCCGTCCTCAACAAGATCGGCGTCATCACCGGTTACGATGATGGTAGCTTCCGCCCCGAGGTCGAGCTGACCCGTGGCGCTGCCGCCAAGATCATCGTTTCCCTGCTGATCGGCCCTGAGGCCGCCAGCAATCTCCCCAACAATTACGCACCCTATCCCGACGTCCCCACCGGCCACACCTTTGCGGGCGTCATCAGCTACTGCAAGACCTCTAAGATCATCAACGGCTACAGTGACGGCACCTTCAAGCCCTCCGGCACCCTGACCGGCTTCGCGTTCTCCAAGATGCTGCTGGGCGCTCTGGGCTA
>CAQVQZ010000108.1 GCA_948902155.1 uncultured Oscillibacter sp. | reverse complement strand
CTCCTCGGAGTAGACCGTCTCGCCGTCGATGACCGCGGAAACCTTCCGGTCGGAGCCGCCGGCGTCGAAGCCGATGCGGCAGCCCTCCATATGGCCGCCGATGGCCTTGGGGGCGTCCTTGGCTTCGGGGACCTCGTCCACCAGGACGATTTCAAAGGGGTGCTCGAAGACGTCCGCCATGTAGTCCCAGTCGAACTCCTGCTGTCCTCCGGCGCAGTAGACGGATTTCAGGTACTCGCAGATTCCCGCGTCGCCGCTGACGTAGACCTTGAAGCCGCCCTTCATCCAGAGGATGGTCTTCACCAGGCGCTCGATGTAGTAGCAGTCCGCCTCCTTCATCTCCGGCGTGCCGTGGATGAAGGTATGGCAGGAGGCCATCTGGCCGTCCGCCCGCTCCACGGCGATGCCCACCGGCTTTTTCGCCGCGGCCAGAAAGGCGCGGTTGAACCGCATCAGGGGAATAAAGTCCGGGTCCAGGGAGGGCGTGTGCTTCAGCTCCACGTTGATTCCAAATCGATCCATAGCGATACTCCTTATCCGTTCATAAAATTTGTGGATGCGTCGCTGGGAAGAGGGGACCGGCGAAATACGCCATCCACTATATCATAAATTGATCCGATATTCAATCCTTTGCCGGCTCACCCGGGAAAAGAAGCTCCCGGTCCGTGCGCCCCGGGAGGGAAGGAGCGCCGCTTTTCGACCGGGACCTTCGAAAAACGGCGCTTCCTCACACCGGAGATGGAGCTGTGGAGTCCTGCCGGTAGAACTGGTTGGAGTGGAGCAGCTTCTCCTTCTGCACGGAGGTCAGGCTGTCGGTGATATCCTTGATGAAGACGTAGAAGAGGCGGTGCTCCTCGCCCCACTTGGAGGTTTCCAGGTGTCCGCAGTCGTCCAGCCAGCGGACCTGGCCGTCCCGGCGGATGATCCGGTACTGCACATAGTCCATGTTTCCGGCGGAATTGCGGATCTGGTGCTCGATTTCCCATTCCACCCGGTCCAGGTCCTCCGGGTGGACCATGCCCCGGAAGGAGCAGCCCACCAGCTCCATCAGCTCCGTCATGGACTGGCAGCCAAAGATGTCCATCACCGCCGGATTGGCGTACAGGATGCGCTCGTCTTCCACGGCGCGGTAGATGAAGAAGGCGTCGGACATGCTGGCCAGGGATTCGGCCATGCGGGCCTGCCGGCGTTCCTCCTCCTCCTTGATGATGTTGTCAATGCTCCGGATGGTGATGACGGCGGTTTTGGGCTTCCCGTTTTCCCGCTCGCTGATGGTCACGCTGGTCAGGCACCACTCGTCCGGGGTGTCCGGGCCCCTCCGGCGGTAGCGGAAGTCCACGGAATTCTGCGTGGCCAGGGCGGTCTGCAGATGCTCCAGGGACAGGAATTCCCGCACGTTTTCCTCGTTATAGGGCAGAATCCTGCCCGTGCCGAAGTGCCGCTCCACCATGGCGGCGTAGTCGCCCCGCTCCAGAAGGAGCGAGTCGTCGGGGTAGATCATCCGGCAGTAATTGTTCCGCAGCTGAAGATGGTAAACCTCCCGATAGGCCAGCACCATGCTGTTGAACGCGCCCTCATAGAGCTGCATGTGCGTCACGTCCCGCAGCAGACAGGCCACGTATCCGTACTCATGCTGAAAGAGGGTCAGCTGGAGATAGTGGCTGGAAACGGAGCTGTAGACGTAATGGTTCAGCGTTTCCCCCAGGAACGCCGCATGGTAGGCCTTCCGCAGCAGCTCCTCATAATTATCCTCAAAGGCCCGCAGGATGAGATGCCGGATGCGCTTGTAGTCGCTGCCGCACATCCGCTCCATTTCCCGGTTCACATAGACGATTTCATAATCGACGGGCTCTCCCGCCGAATCCAGCGAGACTTTGGAGAGTCCGAAGCCGCAGGGCAGAGCGCCGTAGTGCTGTTCCAGCTGCTTGAGCTCCCCGTCGTCCAGCTCCGCCGTGAGCTGTTCGGTCCGGGCCTGCTCCCTCCGCCGCTCCTGCAGGGAGGAGATATCCGTCAGCGAGAGGAAGAACAGCCTGTGCTCCTCCTTTTCCTGGAGGAAGAAGACCCGCGCATGGACCCACAATACATTCCCGTCCACCCGCAGATAGTGGAGATTTCCCTCCGCGGCGGCGGGGCGGCGCTCATAGGCCTGCTCAAAGAGCTCCAGGAAGACCGGCCGGTCGTCGTCCCGGACGCTGTTCCAGATCTTCCGGCTCAATTCCTTGTTGGTGGCCGCGTCCAGGCCGGAGAGGCGGTAGTACTGTTCATTGACCCGGGTGATCTCGACCTGCTGGCCGGAGACGTCGTAGATAGCGGCGGGGCCCAGGATATTGTTGATCATGCTATCGGTGAACAGCTTGCCGTCCATCAGCTCCCGGACATGGAAGGACTCCACCTGTTTGCAGTGCAGCCCGGTGAAATCCAGCCGCCGCTCGTCCGCCAGGAGGGTTTCAAACTGGTCGATGGGCAGGGGCTTGTAATAGTAATAGCCCTGGGTATAGCGGCAGCCCATGTGCCGCAGGACGTCCTCCTGCCGCTGGGTCTCCACGCCCTCCACGATGATGGGCAGCCCCATCAGCCGGGCCATATTGACGATGGACTCCAGGATGCCGATGCCCTTTTGCTCCTCCTCCTCCGTAATTTCCAGGAACCGCATGTCGATTTTGATCACGTCCACGGGAACGCTTTTCAGCATGTTCAAAGAGGAGTAGCCGCTGCCGAAGTCGTCCATCATAACAAGAAATCCGCCCTCTCGCAAACGGTCCACCGTATCGTTGATCATGGCGTCTTCCTCGGCATAGGCGCTCTCGGTGATTTCCGTCTTGACGTACTTGGCGGGCAGATTGTATTTTTTCAGAAGCCGGTCCAGATAGGCGGGCACGTCCATGGACATGATGTCGATGCGGGAGATGTTAATGGAAATGGGCACGGGCTGATAGCCCCGGTCGATCCAGCTCCGCAGCCACCGGCAGACCTTCTCCCAGACCTGCTGATCCAAAAGGTAGATTCCGCCGCTGCGCTCCAGGACCGGAACGAAGAGGCCGGGGGGAATCAGGCCCTTGGTCTTGTGCTGCCAGCGCACCAGGGACTCCGCCCCCACCACCTTCCCCGTGTTGATGTCGCACTGGGGCTGGACAAAAAAGGTGAACTCGTCCCGCTTCAGGGCGCCGTTGACCTCCTCCAGAAGCCGCATTTCCTCCACCAGGCCGCTGTCCATGGCGGGGGAGTAGCGGACGGTGTGGTTCCGGGGAGTGGCATAGGACAGGGCCAGGGTCGCCCGGTCGCAGAAGATCTCCGGCGGAAGGGAGGGATCGTCAATAAGGCTGACGCCGAAAACAGGGACCACGCCCACGGCGCCCCCCATCTGGGTGATGCCGGTCAGGATATCCTCCCGGAGCTTCGCGGCCAAGCCGTCGCTGCAGGGCATGATGATGCAAAAATTGTCCCCTTCGAAATATCCGGTGACGCCGCCGTACTGTGCCCGGATGGCCTCCAGGCAGTCCGCGATGTAGCGCAGAAGCCGGTTGCCCGCATCCCGGCCGTGGAACTGGTTGAACAGCCGGAAATGCAGAATGTCAATTGCCGCCATGCACCAGCCGCCGGGCTCCGCCTGGGGAATAAACTGCCTGGCGCGGGCCATGAAGCCCTGCGGAAAGAACAGCCCGGTCAGCCCGTGCTTGGTCTGGCTTTCCAGATTTTGGCTGGAAATCGCGGTCAAAGTGTCATGATCCATATTCGCGCCTCCATGTTTCCTGGACCGCGAACGGTCCGCCGTACCAATGTATAACCTGCCCCCATTGGATAAAAATACCATATTATAGGCCCGGTGTCAAGACACTTTCGTGGATTTCCCCCAATTTGCAGCAAATCGGGATGCAGGCAGACGAACCGAGCCGGCATTTTACCGGCCGGGGGCGGTCCTCGGCATAGCGGAACGGCGGCCGGCGTCCCGCAGCATGAGAGAGCGGGAATGCCGGCCGCCGTTTTTATCGGCGCTCCGTCCGGAGGCTTTCAAAGATGATCGGCCTGCCCTGGCAGCGGATCCTGCCGAACTTGACCTCTACGCCGCTTCCGTCGGCCAGATTTTCATACCGTCCGTCCGGCGCGTCCACCGCCACCGGGGCGCAGGCGCCCTTCAAGCTGAAGACCCCCGTAAGCTGCCGCTCCCCGGAGCGGTGAACCGCGTACAGGATGTCCCCCGCCAGGGCGCGGACCTGATAGGCGCTGTCCGTGAGCAGGGGGTTCCGCTTCAGGGCGGCCAGCCGCCGCAGCTGCTCCGCCCGGTCCGGTCCGGAGGACCAGTCCACGGGGTCCCGGTCAAACAGGGACGGGAGATGTGCGCAGCTCTGTTCCTGCCCAGCGTAGAGCAGGGTCATCCCCTTTTGGAAATAGAGGAAGGCCGTCCAGTTCAGAAGGGCCGTCTCATCGGGAATCACGAACGCCGCCCGAAGCTGGTCGTGGTTTTCCAGATAGCGGAGCTTGACGTAATTGTCCGGATAGATGGTTTCCTGCCGGCTGAGGGCGGCGGCGTAGGCGCTCAGGGGAAGCGTCCCCTCCAAATACTGCTGGAAGCAGGAAAACACGTCGTACTCATAGCCGGCGTCAAAGGCCTGGAAAAGCTCCGAATCGGACAGGGCGGGAATGCCCTCCGCCCGGGCGCCGGAGACGAAGCCCGGCTCCACCGACTCGCAGAGCCAGAAGCAGCCGGGGCGGACGGCTTCCACCTCCGCCCTGGCCCGCAGCCAGAACTCCAGGGGCACCAGGGAGGCCACGTCGCACCGGAACCCGTCCACCATGGAGGCCCAGTATTTCAGCGTGTCGATCTGGTAATCCCACAGCTCCGGATGGGAGTAATCCAGGTCCGCAACGTCGGACCAGTCGCCGACCCGATTGCCCAGGCTGCCGTCCGGCCGGCGGTAAAACCACTCCGGATGGTGCTCCGCCAGCCAGGAGTCCGGGGAGGTGTGGTTGTACACCACGTCGATGATGCACCGCATGCCCAGCCGGTGAATTTGGTCCACCAGCCGCCGGAAGTCCTCCAGCGTGCCGAATTCCGGGTTGACGGCCCGGTAGTCGGAGATGGCGTAGGGGCTGCCCAGGGAGCCCTTCCGGGCCTTGGCCCCCACGGGGTGGATGGGCAGCAGCCAGATCATGTCCGCCCCCAGCCCCTTGATCCGTTCCAGGTCCCGGCGGAGGGCCTCGAAGGTGCCCTCGGCGCTGTAGTTGCGGACGTACACCGAGTAGAGAATCTGATTGCGGTAGTCCTTTTTCGTATTCTTGGCCATAAAAACCGTTCCTCCTGTTTCACACGGGCCGGCCGGAAGGGCCGGGAAGCCGCTGGTACACCTGCATTTCCCGGTACAGCCGCCGGGACAGCCGCCTGCCGAAGGTTCCCGGAAGGGCGCGCCACTGCCAGTTGCCCCCCAGGGTGGAGGGGATGTTCATCCGGGCCTCGCTGCCCAGGCCCAGCAGGTCCTGGAACTGCATCACCGCCAGATCGGCGGGGGAGGCCCAGAGGGAGCGCATCATGCCCCAGTGGTAGCCCTCCCGCTTGTTCAGACGGAGGTAGGCCTTGGCGAAATCCACGTCCTGCTTGGGGGCGGAGGCCATCCAGCCCTGAATGGTGTCGTTGTCATGGGTGCCGGTATAGGCCACGCAGCGGGCGGGATAGCGGTGGGGCAGATAGTCGCCGACGCCGTCCCGGCTGTCGAAGGCGAACTCCAGCACCTTCATGCCGGGGTAGCCGGAGTCCCGGAGGAGCCTGCACACCGAGGGGGTGAGGAAGCCCAGGTCCTCGGCGATGATCTCCTTTTCCCCCAGGGCCCGGTTCACCGCCTGGAAGAAGCCGATGCCGGGGCCGGGCCGCCAGGTTCCGTTCCGGGCGGTGGGTTCGCCGTAGGGGATGGCGTAATAGGAGTCGAAGCCCCGGAAGTGGTCGATGCGCAGAATGTCATAGAGCCGGAACTGGAAGGAGATGCGGCGCAGCCACCAGGCGTAGCCGTCCCCCCTCATCCGCTCCCAGTCGAACAGGGGATTGCCCCACAGCTGCCCGTCGGGGGCGAAGCCGTCGGGGGGGCAGCCCGCCACCTCGGTGGGCAGGCCCTCCCCGTCCAGCTGGAACTGCTCCGGGCTGGCCCAGACGTCGGCGCTGTCGCCGGAGACATAGATGGGCAGATCCCCGATGATGGACAGCCCCAGGCCGTTGGCGTGCCGCTTCAGCGCCCTCCATTGGCGGAAAAAGAGGTACTGAACCCCCTTCCAGAAGGAGATCTCCTCCGCCAGCTCCTTCCGGGCGCGGGCCAGGGCGCCGGGCCTGCGCAGCCGCAGGTCCTCGGGCCACTGGGACCAGGGGGCTCCGCCGTGCCGGTCCTTCAGGGCCATGAACAGGGCATAGTCCTCCAGCCAGTCCGCCTGTTCCCCGCAGAAGGCGGGGAAATCGGGTTCCCCCCGGGCCAGCAGCCGGCCGCAGGCCATGCGGAGCACGCCGAAACGGGCGGCGTACATCCGCCCATAGTCCACCCGCTCGGGATCGTCCCCCCAATCGAGGGACCGGAATTCACCGCCGTCCAGCAGCCCCTCCTCCGCCAGGAGGTCCAGGTCGATGAAGTAGGGGTTTCCGGCAAAGGAGGAGAAGGACTGATAGGGGGAGTCCCCGTAGCTTGTGGGGCCCACGGGCAGAAGCTGCCAGCAGCTCTGGCCGCCCGCGGCCAGGAAATCCGCGAATTTCCACGCTTCCTTTCCCAAGGTGCCGATGCCGTAAGGGGAGGGAAGGGAGGAAATGGGCATCAGGATGCCGGATCTTCTCACGTTGGAATCACCTTCCTAATCGGAGCCCGTTTTTGACGGGGACCGGAGTGAAGTAAAGGGCCGCCCTCCGGCGGCCCTTGCGGTCAGGAAAGCCGGGCTACGCTCTCGCCCTGAATGAGCCGGAAGGGGACCAGCTCGTGGACGGGGCGGCCGCCCAGGACGATGGCCCGCAGCAGCGTGTCCACCCCCCGCTCGGCCAGCCGCTGGGTGTCCTGCTGGACCGTGGTCAGCCGGGGGAGGGAATACTGCCCGATGACGATGCCGTCATAGCCCACCACGGAAATGTCCTCCGGCACCCGCCGCCCCATGTCCCGCAGGGCCCGGATGGCCCCCAGGGCCATCACGTCGCTGATGGCGAAAATGGCGGTGAGACGGGGGCAGCGCGCCAGCAGCTTCTGCGTGGCGGCGTAAGCCTCCGGCATGGAATAGCGGCAGGGCTCGCACTGCCGGTCCACGTCGAAGGGCAGCCCCAGGCGGCGGCAGGCATCCCGGCAGCCGGTGAGGCGGCTGTAGCTGATCTGGGAGCAGGACCAGTTTCCGCCCAGGAACCCGATGTGCCGGTGGCCCTGTCCGGCCAGCAGCTGGACGACCTGCTCCGCGGCCTCGCCGTCGTCGGTGGTAAAGGAGGACAGGTTGCCGAAGCCCAGCTCCCGGGCGCTGTTGGTCAGCAGCACGCAGGGGGCGGCGATGGGGGCGAAGCCCGCCTTGAAGAGGTCCAGGTCCCCCCCCAGGAAGATGATCCCCCGGGGGCGGCGCTCCCGGTTGAGCTGGAGGGCGTAGGCCACCTCGTTGGCGTCCTCG